>NZ_JBYSYE010000020.1:0-95776 GCF_058782925.1 Pseudomonas sp. FW305-E2
GGCGAGGGGCATGGGGCGTCCTTGTCCGTTGAAAAGGTGCCACTGTAGCGCAGTTGCTCCCCTTATGGTCGACCAGCCGGCAGCAATGGTTGACCACCCGCCAGCCACTGCGTAGCCTTGCCCACTTCGAGGTTCTTCGGCCTGGCCGAAGCTAAGACGGGAACGCGGTACAAGCCGCGGCTGCCCCCGCAACTGTAAGCACCGACAACGGATCGACACAGCCACTGCGCCAGCGCGCGGGAAGGCGTCATCCCGCCAGCCCGCTGTTCGACTGAACGGGGACATGGAACGGTGCAAGCCAGGAGACCTGCCTCGTCACGTTTTCGACTTTCAACCGGGCGGGGTGATCCGGTGGCGAACAAGCCCGGCCGGCCTGGCCTGCGGCTGTCGTCCTGCATGCCCGCGCCACACTGCCAAGGGCAATGCGACATGAAAACACTGGCCAAGCTCCCCGTCACCATCGTCACCGGCTTCCTCGGCTCGGGCAAGACCACCTTGCTGCGCCACATGCTCGACAACGCCCAGGGGCGCCGCATTGCGGTCATCGTCAACGAGTTCGGCGAACTGGGCATCGATGGCGAAATTCTCAAGCAGTGCAGCATCGGGTGCACCGAGGAAGAAGCCAGCGGCCGCGTCTACGAGCTGGCCAATGGCTGCCTGTGCTGCACCGTGCAGGAAGAATTCTTCCCGGTGATGCGCGAGCTGGTGGCCCGCCGTGGCGACCTCGACCACATCCTCATCGAAACCAGCGGCCTGGCCCTGCCCAAGCCATTGGTACAAGCGTTCCAGTGGCCGGAAATCCGTAACGCCTGCACCGTCGATGCGGTCATCACCGTGGTCGACAGCCCGGCCGTGGCCGCTGGCACCTTTGCTGCCTACCCGGACCAGGTCGATGCCCAGCGCAAGCTCGACCCTAACCTGGACCATGAATCGCCCCTGCATGAGCTGTTCGCTGACCAGTTGGCCAGCGCCGACCTGGTGGTGTTGAACAAGGCCGACCTGATCGACGCCGAAGGCCTGGCCAAGGTGCGTGCCGAGGTGGCCGAAGAACTGCCGCCGGCGGTGAAAGTCATCGAGGCCAGCAGCGGCAAGCTGCCACTGGAGGTGCTGCTGGGCGTGGGTGCCGAGTCCGAGGCGCATATCGATGGCCGCCGAACCCACCACGATTCGCATCACGACGGCGACGATCATGACGATCATGACCACGACGCTTTCGACTCCATCTCTATCGACCTGCCGGAAGCCGACGAAAGCCTGCTGCTCGATGCATTGACCCAGTTGGTGGTGGAGTTCGGTATCCTGCGCGCCAAAGGCTTCGCCGCCATCCCGGGCAAGCCGATGCGCCTGCTGGTACAAGGCGTGGGCACCCGTTTCGACAAGCACTTCGACCGCGCCTGGCGCGCCGATGAGCCGCGCATCACTCGCCTGGTGCTGATCGGCCAGGACCTCGATGCTGCCCAGCTGGAAGCGCGCCTGCGCCAGGCACTGGGCGCCTGACCCATGCACCTGCTGCGGACCCAGCCCGGTGGTTTCGTACCGGATGACAGCATTGCCGACCTCGGCCAGACACCCGCCGAGCTGGTGATTCTCTGCAGCGGCGATTCACACCTGGCCTTGCTCGCCGACACCGCCGAGCAATTGCCCGAAGACTTTCCCAGCCTGCGCCTGGCCAACCCGATGCAGGTGCAGAACCATGCCTCGGTCGACCTGTATGTCGACCAGGTGCTGCGCCACGCCAAGGTCATCCTGGTGTCGCTGCACGGTGGCGTTGGTTACTGGCGCTATGGTGTCGAACAACTGGTCGAGCTGGCCGCCCGTGGCGTGCAGCTGATTCTGGTGCCGGGCGATGACCGCCCGGACCCGGAGCTGACCAGCCTGGGCAACGTCCGCGGTGAGCAGGCCGAGCGGCTTTGGCATTACCTGCGCCAGGGCGGCAAGGCAAACGCCATCAACCTGTTCAACTGCCTGGCCAGCCAATGGCTGGGCCGCGACTATGCCTGGGACGAGCCGCAGCCTTTGCCGCGAACGGCGGTCTATCACCCCGCCAAGGGCAGCGCGACACTCGAGGACTGGTACCCGCACTGGCACCCCGAGCAGCCAGTGGCGCCGTTGCTGTTCTACCGTTCGCACCTGCAAGCGGCCAATACCGCGTTCATCGACGTGTTCTGCCAGCGCCTGCAGGCTGCCGGCCTGAACCCGTTGCCGATCGCCGTGGCCAGCCTCAAGGAAAGCGCCTGCCTGGAACAGGTCGAAGCCTGGCTGGACGAGGTCGGCGCTGAAGTGCTGGTCAATACCACCGGTTTCGCCTTGTCCAGCCCCGAGCGCCCCAACCTGCGCCCGTTTCGCCGCGACATCCCGGTGCTTCAGGCAATCTGCGCGCAGGACAACCAGCCAGGGTGGGAAGCCAGCGAGCAGGGCCTGGGCGCGCGCGACCTGGCCATGCACATTGCATTGCCGGAGCTGGACGGGCGCATCATCACACGCCCTGTCAGTTTCAAGGACATGGCTTGGCGCAGCGAGCGCAGCCAGTCCGACGTTGTCTGCTACCGCGCCCACCCCGAGCGCATGGACTTTGTCGCCGAGCTGGCCCGCCGCTGGGTCGAGCTGGCCCGCCTGCCCAACGCCCAGAAGCGTGTGGCATTGGTGCTGGCCAACTACCCGACCCGGGATGGCCGCATTGGCAATGGCGTCGGCCTGGACACGCCCGCCGCCGCACTCAACATCCTCAAGGCGCTGCAGGCCGAAGGCTATCCGCTGGCCGAGTTGCCGGGCAGCGGTACGCAACTGATCCACCAGCTGCTCGGTGGCGTGACCAACGACCTCGACCATCTCGACCAGCGTCCCTGTGCCCAGAGCCTGAGCCTGGCCGATTACCAGGTGGCGTTCGAGCGCCTGCCGCAGGCCAACCGCCAGGCAGTACTGGAACGCTGGGGGCCGCCCGAACAGGACCCGATGTTCCGCAGCGGCCGGCTGATGGTTGCCGGCCTGCGCTTTGGCTTGACCTTCGTCGGTATCCAGCCGGCGCGGGGCTACCAGGTGGACCCTAGCGCGGTGTATCACGACCCTGACCTGGTGCCACCGCATGGCTACCTGGCATTTCACTTCTGGTTGCGTCACGCATTTGCCGCCGATGCGGTGATCCACGTCGGCAAGCATGGCAACCTCGAATGGCTGCCCGGCAAAGGCGTCGGGCTGTCGGCGCAGTGCTGGCCGGACGCGCTGCTGGGTCCGCTGCCGAACATCTACCCGTTCATCGTCAACGACCCGGGCGAAGGTGCCCAGGCCAAGCGCCGCACCCACGCGGTGATCATCGACCACCTGATGCCGCCGCTGACCCGTGCCGAAACCTATGGCCCGCTGCGCCACCTGGAACAACTGGCTGACGAGTTCTATGAAGCGCAGTTGCTCGACCCTCGACGTGCCCGCGAGTTGCAGCGTGACATCCTCGAGCTGGTCAAGGCCAACCACATCGACCGTGAGTTGCAACTGGAAGGGCAACTGGACGATGCGGCGCTCTGGCTGCCGCGCCTGGACACCTACCTGTGCGACCTGAAGGAGTCGCAGATTCGCGATGGCCTGCACGTGTTTGGTCAGTCACCTGAAGGGCGGCTACGCCTGGATACGCTGCTGGCGTTGTTGCGGGTCGAGCGTGGCGACGGTCGTGGGGGTAATGCCAGCCTGCTGCGGGCTTTGGCCAAAGCACTGGTGCCGGGCTGGGACCCGCTCGACTGCGACCTTGGGCAGCCGTGGCAGGGCATACGCCCTGAACAGCTGCAGGCCATGAGCAATGAACCTTGGCGCACCTGTGGCGACACCCGCGAGCGCCTTGAGCTGCTGGCACTTCAGGTGATCGGGCAGGCACTGGAGGGCACGGCACAGTTACCCGACCTGAGTGAGTGGCAACCGGTGCACGCTGTAGTGCAAGCCCTGCGTGAAGCGGTCGCACCCAGCCTGGACGCCTGCGGCACGGCTGAAATGCATGGCCTGCTGGCGGCACTGGCCGGGCGCTTCGTGCCCGCCGGCCCCAGTGGTGCGCCTAGCCGAGGGCGCCTCGATGTGCTGCCCACTGGCCGCAACTTCTATACGGTGGACGTGCGCAACCTGCCCACCACCACAGCCTGGCGCCTGGGCTTCGCCTCGGCCAGCCTGATCCTCGAGCGCCATCTGCAGGACCACGGCGATCACTTGCGTCAGCTCGGCCTGTCGGTGTGGGGCACGGCGACCATGCGCACCGGCGGCGACGACATCGCGCAGGCCATGGCGCTGATGGGCGTGCGGCCTGTCTGGGCCACCGGCAGCCAGCGCGTCGACGACTTCGAAATCTTGCCGTTGAGCCTGCTCGACCGCCCGCGGGTGGATGTGACGTTGCGCGTTTCCGGCTTCTTCCGCGATGCCTTCGGTAACCTGATCCGCCTGTTCGACGCCGCCGTGCAGGCCGTGGCCGCGCTGGACGAACCTGACGACCTCAACCCCCTGGCTGCCCGCGTGCGCAGCGAACGGGCCACGCTGCAGGCTCAAGGCGTGGATGCCGAGCAGGCTGCACGTCAGGCTGGCTGGCGGGTGTTCGGTGCCAAACCCGGCGCATACGGTGCCGGGGTCCAGAACGCCATCGACGGGCGCTTGTGGCACAGCCGCGACGACCTGGCAGAGGTCTACCTCAACCACGGCGGCTATGCCTACGGCGGCAGCGACGACGGCACCCCGGCCCGCGCCCAGTTCGCCCAGCGCCTGGCCAAGGTGCAGGCGGTGCTGCAGAACCAGGACAACCACGAGCACGACCTGCTCGATTCCAACGATTACTACCAGTTTCAGGGCGGCATGCTGGCGGCCTCGGAAACCCTGTCCGGGGCGGTGGTGGCCAGCTACCATGGCGACCACAGCCAGGCCGACCGACCGCGCATCCGTACCCTCAAGGAAGAGCTGAACCGGGTGATCCGCGCCCGTGCGCTCAATCCCAAGTGGATCGACGGGGTCAAGCGTCACGGCTATAAGGGTGCCTTCGAGATGGCCGCGACAGTCGACAACCTGTTCGCCTTCGACGCCACCACGCACCTGATCGACGACCATCATTACCAGGGGCTGGCCGATGCCTATGTGCTCGACCCGGCAACCCGCGATTTCATGCGCGAGCACAACCCCGAGGCCCTGCGCGACCTCACCGAGCGCCTGCTGGAGGCCCAGCAGCGCGGCTTGTGGCAGGCGCCGGGCGACTACCGCGAAGCCCTTGAGGAACAACTGCTCGATGGCGAGGAACAGGCTTGAAATGAGTGAACCCGTACAATTTCCGCTGGCGGCCGTGGTCGGTGCAGACGAACTCAAGCTGGCGCTGTGCCTGACCGCCATCGACCCCAGGATCGGTGGTGTGCTGATCGAAGGGCCGCGTGGCATGGCCAAGAGCACCCTGGCCCGTGGCCTGGCCGACCTGCTTGGCGAAGGCCCGTTCGTCACCTTGCCATTGGGCGCCAGTGAAGAGCGGCTGGTCGGCACCCTCGACCTGGATGCCGCGCTGGGGCAGGGCAAGGCGCAGTTTTCCCCGGGCGTGCTGGCCCAGGCCGACGGCGGTGTGCTGTATGTCGATGAGGTCAACCTGCTGCCCGACACCTTGGTCGATCTGTTGCTTGACGTGGCTGCCAGCGGCACAAACCGCATCGAGCGTGACGGTATCTCGCATCGGCACAGCGCCCGCTTCGTACTGATCGGCACCATGAACCCGGAAGAGGGCGAACTGCGCCCGCAGTTGCTCGACCGTTTCGGATTGAACGTGGCGCTGGAGGGCTTGCCGGAGCCCGAGGCCCGGCAGCAGATCATTCGCCGCCGTCTGGCCTTCGACAGTGACCCTCAGGCGTTCTGCGCACACTGGGCCCAGGCCCAGGCGCAACTGCGCGAGCGCTGCCACGCGGCGCGCCAGGCCTTGGCCGACATTGCCCTGGATGACCAGGCGCTTGCCTGGATTACAGAGCGCTGCTACGCCGCCGGCGTGGACGGCCTGCGTGCCGACCTGGTGTGGCTGCGCGCTGCGCGCGCCCACTGTGCCTGGCGTGGGGCTGCAGCTATCGAAGAAGTGGATGTCGAGGCGGTGGCCGAATTCGCCTTGCGCCATCGCCGCCGTATGACGCCCCAGGCCAGCCCGCCGTCGGCGCCACAGCCGCCTGACCAGCAGCCTGGCGCCGGCAACCCGGGCGAACAGGGTGGGCAGGGCGACTGGGGGGCATTACCGGCACAGCCGGTAGCCAGCGGCGCCCGCCGCGAGGTGCCGAACTGGGCAAAAAAGCCCTGAGCATCCCCCAGCCACCAGCCAACGGGGCGGATGCCAGAACGGGCATAGGCAAGCAGAACGGTACCCGCCGTGGCCTCGTGCGAAATGCGGCGGCCGGCCGGGTAGCCTGGCTGCCGACCTTGCTCAAAGGGCGGCCACGCCAGCGACAGGACCTGTGCTGGCAGCAGCGCCAAGGCAGGCCGGCAGAATTGTGGCTGGTGATCGTCGATGCCTCGGCTTCAACCCGGCGCCATCAGGCGCTGGCACAGACCAAAGGGCTGCTGGCGGCATTGTTCGACCAGGCCTACCGCCAGCGCGCCCGCCTGGCCCTGCTGACTGCCAGCGGGCGCACACCACAGTGGCAGCGCCACGGGCTGAAGGCATCCGCTGCCTTGCAACCCTGGCTGCAGGCCTTGGGAGCAGGTGGGGGCACGCCGCTGATCGCCGCCCTGGAACAGGCGCGGCACTGGCTACAGGCGCGGCAGCGAGCCCATCCGCAAGAGGCCTTGCGTTGCCTGGTGTTCACCGACGGTCGCCTGCAGCACAGCAATACCGTGCAGCCGATGCCATGCGCCACGTTGTTGGTCGATATGGAACTGGCGCCCGTGCGCCTGGGACGCGCGCAGCGTCTGGCAGAACAATTACAGGCTGATTACCAGCACTTGCAACAATTCAAGGTGGTGGATTGAACTGGCAGGTTGCGACACGTTGTCGCAATTGGGAAAGTTGCCACAACAGCAACAGAGAAGTTGTACAAGTGCGTGACCATGCACGCACTTGTTGTGCTGGCCGATCTTACTTCGGCATCGACCACGGTTGCAGGTCGTAGCCCTTTTCACACAATTCGGCGCGCACTTCTTCGATCAGGCTGGCCCACTGGGCCGGGTCGGAGTAGATGCGCGACGACACTTGCTTGGCGCCGATGCGGGTGCTGGTCCGGTCGATCACTGCCAGGCTCAGTTCACCAGTACCGTTGGGTGCATCCCAGGCTACGCACTGGAAAGGTTCGAAGGCGTGGTCGGCAATCAGCAGTGCTTCGTTGACACGGAGCGGGGCATTCATGGTTCGGTCTCTCTATGGTCCCAAACATCGAAGTGAAGTCCGCGTTGCTTCAAAGTCGCCTCATTGATCGCGAAATGCAGCGCGGGGTTATGTCTACTGATGCTCGTTGTTCGTGGGTAAGTCACACATTGGCTGTAAATTTTTTTTCAGGGTCGACGCTGTTCTTGCCTGCGCCGCCATGTGATGTCGATAAAGTGCGAAAATTCCCGTGGCGGTTTGTAAAAAAATGATTCGGCAGACAGACGGTACTGGGCACCGTCAACTTCGTTGCTACTGTTAAACGGGCGCCACAACTTGCTGTTTTACTTCAAAAAACCAAAAACTGGCGCCAAGGATCGGTCATGCAGCAGCCTGCCGCTCAACGCCGTTTGCTTATCGTCGACCCCTGCGACGATTGCCACCGCTTGTTACCTGGCCTGCGCAACGCAGGCTGGGATGTGGACAGCTGTATGCTCGGGGCCGCGCTGGACCACACGTGCGATGTCGGGCTATTGCGCTTGCAGGCTTCGCACCTGAGGCACCCGGACGCGGTCAAGGACATGATCAAGCGCAGCAACACCGAATGGATTGCCGTGCTCAGCGCCGATCAGTTGCGCATGCCGGCGTTCGGTGATTTTGTGTGTGAGTGGTTTTTCGACTTCCATACCCTGCCGTTCGACGTCTCCCGCGTGCAGGTAACCCTGGGCCGGGCCTTCGGCATGGCGCGCTTGCGCGGCAAGGGGGCCGTCAAGGTCGATGAGGCAACCCATGAGTTGCTCGGCGAAAGCCGGCCTATCCGCGAGTTGCGCAAGTTGCTGGGTAAACTGGCACCCACCGAATCGCCTGTGCTGATCCGCGGAGAAAGCGGCACCGGCAAAGAGCTGGTGGCGCGCACCTTGCACCGCCAGTCGCAACGCAGCGAGCAACCGTTCATCGCGATCAACTGCGGGGCGATCCCCGAGCACTTGATCCAGTCCGAACTGTTCGGCCATGAGAAGGGCGCCTTTACCGGTGCCCACCAGCGCAAGACCGGGCGTATCGAAGCGGCCGATGGCGGCACATTGTTTCTTGATGAAATCGGCGACCTGCCGTTGGAATTGCAGGCCAACTTGCTGCGTTTTTTGCAGGAGAAGCACATCGAGCGGGTGGGTGGCAGCCAGCCCATACCGGTGGATGTACGGGTGCTGGCGGCCACCCATGTGGACCTCGAGCGGGCCATCGAGCAAGGGCGTTTCCGCGAAGACCTGTATTACCGCCTGAACGTCTTGCAGGTGGTGACCGCGCCGTTGCGCGACCGGCATGGTGACCTGTCGATGCTGGCCAACCATTTTGCCCATTTCTACAGCGTGGAGACCGGGCGTCGGCCACGGTCGTTCAGCGACCATGCCCTGGCGGCGATGGGGCGGCATGACTGGCCGGGCAATGTGCGCGAACTGGCCAACCGCGTGCGCCGCGGGTTGGTGCTGGCCGAAGGGCGGCAGATCGAGGCGCAAGACTTGGGGTTGCAACTGCTCGACCCGGAACAACAACCGCTGGGCACGCTGGAAGAATACAAGCAGCGCGCCGAGCGCCAGGCGCTGTGCGATGTGCTCAACCGGCACAGCGACAACCTGAGCGTGGCGGCCAAGGTGCTGGGCATTTCACGGCCGACGTTCTATCGGTTGTTGCACAAGCACCAGATACGCTGAGCGCTGCTGAGGTACGCTTGCGCTGTTCTTTGAAGCCGCTCTTACACAAGCCGGTGTAGGAGCGGGTTCACCCGCGAAAGGGCCGGGCCTGCTGGCCAATTTCCACCCGCCGTTCACCGTTGTCGCGGCTACCGTATTCGCGGCTAAAGCCGCTCCTACCGGGGAACCACAAGCCTGTGTAGGCGCGGGTTTACCCGCGAAAGGGCCGGGCCTGCTGGCCAATGTCCACCGGCCGTTCACTGTTGTCGCTGCTACCGTATTCGCGGGTAAACCCGCTCCTACACCGGGGGTGGACACACATCGGTTTAGCCGCGAAGAGGCCCTGCCCGGCGAACTCAGTGCGGTCCGCGCGGGATGGTCTTGAGCAAGTCTTCGGGGCTGATATGCCCCACCACCTGGGCCACCGCGCTGCCCGGGGTCGGCAGGTCGATGATGTGGCTCTTCATCTTGCCGATCACATGCATCTCGCACGGCTTGCAGTCGAACTTCAGGGTCAGCACTTCGTCACCCTGAATCAGCTGCATCGGTGCCACCTTGGTACGCACGCCGGTCACGCCCTTGGCCTGCTTGGGGCACAGGTTGAAGGAGAAGCGCAGGCAGTGCTTGGTGATCATCACCGGCACTTCGCCGTGTTCTTCATGCGCTTCATAGGCCGCATCGATCAGTTGCACACCGTGGCGGTGGTAGAAGTCGCGGGCCTTCTGGTTGTATACGTTGGCCAGGAACGACAGGTGCGACTCGGGGTACACCGGCGGTGGCGTGGTCTCGGCCTTGCGCCCGCCACGCGGATGCGCCTGCACGCGTGCTGCAGTCAGTGCCTCGATGGCTTCGCGGCGCAGGGCCTTGAGCTGCGAGTTGGGAATGAAGTACGCCTGCGGGGCATCCAGTTCGATGCGGTCGGCGTGGTACAGGGTGGTGCCCAACTGGCCGAGCAGGTCGTGCAACTGCTCCAGTGCCTGCTGCGGCTTGTTGGCTACGCCGAATGGGCCGTCCAGGGCCACCTGCACGCTTACGCCTTCTTCACTGCTGAGGGTTAGCATCAAGCGCTGCTCGCGCAGGACGGCGTGCCACTCCACGCCGACCCGGCGTTCGGAGGAGGTGCGTTGCAGGGCCTGTTGCCAGTTGTGGTCGAGGTTGCGCGACAGCGGGTGGTTGGGCCGCAGCTTGTGCAGGCCTTCGGGCATTTCGTTGGGCTCGACGCGATAGCGGTAGCGCTTCTGGCCGTCTTCTTCGAATTCGCCACGCGGTTCGGCGATGTTGGCGCGGAAGCCCACCACTTCGCGCTTGACCAGCACATTGAGGCCGTCGCCGTTGGTCAGCGGTACGTCGGTGACCACTTGCATGTCACGCTTGCCGACCTTCTCCACTACGCCCACCGGCAGGCCGGTGAAGGTTGGCGAGTCGAAGGCGCCGATATCGACCTTGCGGTCGGTCACGAAGTAGTCGGTGCTGCCGCGGTGGAAGGTTTTATCCGGGTCGGGCAGGAAGAAGTGTTCGGTACGGCCGCTGGACGCGCGGGCGTACTGAGGGCGGTCTTCAAGGATGGCATCGAGCTCTTTGCGGTAATGGGCGGTGATGTTCTTCACATAGCCCATGTCCTTGTAGCGGCCCTCGATCTTGAACGAGCGCACGCCGGCATCGACCAGGTCAGCCAGGTTGGCGGTCTGGTTGTTGTCCTTCATCGACAGCAGGTGTTTCTCGAACGCAACCACGCGGCCCTGGTCATCTTTCAGCGTGTAGGGCAGGCGGCAGGCTTGCGAGCAATCACCACGGTTGGCGCTGCGGCCGGTCTGCGCATGGGAAATGTTGCATTGGCCAGAGAACGCCACGCACAGCGCGCCGTGGATGAAGAACTCGATGGCGGCATCGGTTTCGGCGGCGATGGCGCGGATTTGCTGCAGGTTCAGCTCCCGCGCCAGTACCAGTTGCGAGAACCCGGCCTGGTCGAGAAACTTGGCCCGTTCCAGGGTGCGGATGTCGGTCTGGGTGCTGGCATGCAGCTCGATCGGCGGGATGTCCAGCTCCATCACCCCAAGGTCCTGCACGATCAGCGCGTCAACGCCGGCATCGTACAGCTGGTGAATCAGCTTGCGCGCCGGTTCCAGCTCGTTGTCGTGCAGGATGGTGTTGATGGTGGTGAACACGCGTGCATGGTAGCGATGGGCGAACTCGACCAGCTCGGCGATATCGCTGACTTCGTTGCAGGCGTTATGGCGCGCGCCGAAGCTCGGGCCGCCGATATAGATGGCGTCAGCGCCGTGCAGGATCGCTTCACGGGCGATGGCCACGTCACGGGCAGGGCTGAGCAGTTCCAGGTGATTCTTTGGAAGGGACATGTCGTTATATTTTCGGGCTGTCACGGTTTAGGCGGGCATTGTAGCGGTGAAATGGGCTGGCGGCATCATTGGGGTGCCGAGAGGTGCGGGATTGGCTGCGGGTACGCGCAACTGTGGGAGCGGCCTTGCGTCGCGAAAGGGCCGCAGAGCGGCCCCGGCGATCTTGCAGTCAGTCAACGATGTTGGGGGCGCGCACCCCAACATGCGCAGCTCAGCGCTTGGCAGCCATCGCCGTCACTTCCACACGCATGCCTTCAAAGGCCAGTGAAGCCACACCCACCGCCGCACGCACCGGCCAGGGCTTGCTGAAGAAGCGCTGGTACACCTCGTTGAACGCTGCGCGGTCGGCCATGTCGGTCAGGTAGATGGTCAGGTGCAGCACGCGGTCCATACCGCTACCGGCCTTTTCCAGAGCCACTTTCAGCGCCTGCAGGGTGCATTCGCTCTGCTCGACGATGCCGCCCAGTTCCAGGCTGCCGTCGGCGTGGGTCGGGATTTGCGTGGTGACCAGCACGCCGTTGTACTCGGCAACGTCCGAGGAAATCGACTCGGCGTCCGGGTCCGGGGTGTAGAGGATGTCTGCATGTGCCATGGTGTGTCTGCCTTGCAACGGAAGGAAAACGGCAAGCCTACGCGAGCGCACCTGCCCGGTCGAGGGTGCCTCGGCGTTTGAAATGCGCGGCGTTCGCCGTCAGAATCGCAGGCGATTGCAAAACCAGGGGTTTACGTTGAACGAACAGACTTTGTCCAGGCGCCTGGAGCGTGTGGCCGCCCATGTGCCACAGGGCGCGCGCCTGGCCGACATTGGCTCGGATCACGGCTACCTGCCGGTGGCCTTGATGCTGCGTGGCGTGCTCGAGGCCGCGGTAGCGGGTGAAGTGGCACAGACGCCGTTCGCCTCGGCCCAGCGCAATGTGCGCAGAAACGGCCTGCAAGCGCAGGTAACCGTACGCCTGGCCGATGGGCTGGCAGCGGTCGAGCCGCAAGACCGTATCTCGGTGGTGAGCATCTGCGGGATGGGCGGCGACACCATGTGCGAGATACTCGAGGCCGGCAAGCAGCGCCTTGGCGGCGTCACGCGCCTGGTACTGCAGCCCAATGGCGGTGAGCGCGAACTGCGCCAGTGGCTGGCGGGCAATGGTTACCAGATCGTCAGCGAAGAGCTGCTACGGGAAAACCGCTTCGATTACGAGATCATCGTCGCCGAGCCGGGCAGGGGGGTGTATAGCGCTGAACAGCTGTACTTCGGCCCCGTGTTGATGCAGGAGAAAAGCGAGGCGTTTGTGGTCAAGTGGCGGCGCATGCTGCGGCAGAAGCAGCAGACCCTGGCCAATTTCCAGCGGGCCCGCGATGCGGTGCCTCAGGCGAAGGTCGACGATTTCAATCAGCAGGTGGGCTGGATCACCCAGGTGCTGGCCTGACTCACTGCTGCGAGCAGTTGCCCATTTCCCGGTAGTCGATTTCGCGCTTCTGGCCCTGATGGTCGACGTACACCATGTGTGCGGTGCCTACCTGGCAGTCGGCGGCGTTGCTGGCCGGTGTGATGGAGATGACCTTGGCCACGTCCAGCGGCATGCCGTATTCATATTGGCTGCTGACTGGCTGGTTGTTGCCGGCATCGGCAAAAGCACCGAACGAGGCGAAGGCAGCGGCAATGGCAAGGACAGCGATCGAGCGTTTCATGACAGGCTCCTTTTTTAATGGATGGCTAATGATCTATTCATTGGTCATCCACAATAAATGGGCTAAACCGTGATAGATTCCTGCCTGTAACGCAAGAATAAGACAAAGAAAGGAGCCCACCTTCATGGACATGCTGCATGCCATGCGTACCTTCACCCGTGTGGTGGAATGTGGCAGCTTCGCTGCAGCTGCCAATGCTCTGGATATTTCTGCAGCGCAGGTTTCGCGCATCATTGCCGAGCTGGAGAACCAGCTGCAGACCCGCCTGCTGCACCGCACCACCCGGCGCTTGCGCATGAGCGAGGCGGGTGAGCGGTTTCTGGAGCGTGCTCGGCAGATCATGCTGCTGACCGAAGAAGCCGTGGGCGAAGCGCGAGGGGCGCACCTCACGCCTCGCGGCCATCTGCGTTTGCACTGCCCGCACGGCATGGGGCTGTTGCTGATGCCGCTGGTGGCCGGCTACAACACGCTATACCCGGAAGTGGTGATTGAGCTGACGCTGTCGCAGCGTAACCCCGACCCGCTGGCAGAAGGGCATGACGTGGTGATCACCGTGGACGGTGCGCTGCCGGATTCGCAGCTGATCGCTGTGCCGCTGGGCAACATTTTCAGCATCCCCTGCGCGGCCCCCGGTTACCTGGATACCCACGGTGTACCGGAGCGCCCCGAAGACTTGCACGGCCATCGCTGCCTGCGCATGGCTTACCCGATGTACGAAGGCGATTGGGTGTTCCCGCAAGGGGTTGACCAGTGCGTGATCGCGCCGAATGACAGTTTTTCCACCAACGTTGCCGACGCCATGCTGGTGGCCAGCGAGCTGGGCATGGGCATTGGCCTGCTGCCGTTCTACACCGCCAGCGAGGCGATCGAGCAGGGGCGCTTGCGCCGGTTGTTGGCACCGTATCGGTTGAGGGAGAGTGCGCTGTATGCGATGTATCCGTCACGCCACTACCTGGACGCCAAGGTGCGCACCTGGATCGACTACCTCAAGGAGCAGTTGCCGGCGCTGTTCGAGGGGCATGCCAGGGTGGTGGATGACGCGCGGTATTGGCGCTGAGGCGAGAAGTTTGCCGCGGTGACATTCCTGTGGGCGCGGGCGCGCCCGCGAACACCGGCAAAGCCGGTGCCAGCCACAGCGTCGCCCGCGCCCCCAAGAACCGCGTTGCCTTTGCGTTACAGCGGATAGTTTTTCAATTCCCGTGCAATCAGCATGCGCTGGATCTCGCTCGACCCTTCATAGATCTGGGTAATCCGCGCATCCCGGTAGTAGCGCTCCACCGGGTAATCTTCCAGATAGCCGTACCCACCATGCACCTGGATGGCCATCGAGCACACCCGCTCGGCCATCTCCGAAGCGAAGAGCTTGGCCTGTGACGCTTCCGACAGGCACGGCTTGCCGGCGCTGCGCAGGCGGGCGGCATGCAGGATCAGCAAACGTGCGGCGTTCACCTGCACCTGCATGTCAGCCAGCAGATTGGCGATGCTCTGGTGTTCGTTGATCGGCTTGCCAAACTGTATGCGGTCACGCGAGTAGACCAGCGCCGCTTCGAATGCGGCGCGGGCGATGCCCAAGGCCTGGGCGGCAATGCCGATACGGCCGCCTTCGAGGTTGGACAGGGCAATGGCCAGGCCCTTGCCACGCTCACCGAGGATATTGGCGGCAGGAATGCGGCAGTTGTCGAAGGTCACTGCGCAGGTGTCGGAGGCGCGAATGCCCATCTTGTGCTCGCTGCGGTCAACCTTGAACCCAGGGTTGTCGGTGGGCACCAGGAACGCCGACAGGCCTTTCTTGCCCAGCTCCGGGTCGGTCACTGCGAAGACGATCGCCAGGCCGGCACGGCGGGCATTGCTGACGAACTGCTTGGCACCGTTGATGACCCACTGGCCATCCACCCGCTCGGCGCGGGTGCGCAGGTTGTGCGCCTCGGAGCCGGCCTGTGGCTCGGTCAGGCAGAAGCAGCCAATCACCTCGCCGCTGGCCAGGCGTGGCAGCCACTGCTGTTGCTGGTCGGCGGTGCCGTAGGCCAGCAGCGGGCCGCAACCTACCGAGTTGTGGATGCTCATCATCGCCCCGGTGGCGCCGCAGCCGGCGGCGATCTCTTCCACGGCCAGGGCATAGGCGACATAGTCGGTGTAGCTGCCGCCGAAGTCCTCGGGCACCACCATGCCCAACAGGCCCAGTTCGCCCATCTTGCGCACCACGCCATCATCGATCCAGCCGGCCTTTTCCCAAGCCTGGGCATGGGGTGCGATTTCGCCACGGGCAAAGTCCCGGGCCATGTCGCGGATCATGATCTGTTCTTCGCTCAGTTCGAGGTCTTGCATCTGTGTACTCCCGGGCTCACAAGCCTTCGAAGAATTGTTCGACCCGCTGGCCTTGCAGCGCGGCCAGGGTCGGCGGGTTCCAGCGGGGCTGCTTGTCCTTGTCGATGATCAGGGCACGCACGCCTTCGATGATGTCGCCGTGCTGGAACCACTGGCGGTCCAGGTGCAGTTCCATGGCAAAGCAGTCGTCAATGCCCAGCTCGCGCCCCCGGCGCAGCATCTCCAGCGTAACCGCCATGGCCAGAGGCGAGCGGGTTTCCAACTGATCGGCGGTGGCCACCGCCCAGGCGTGGCTGTCGCCAAGGCTCACCGCACGCAGTTGCTCGACGATGGCTGGCAGGTCGGGCAGGGCGAAGAAGTGGTCGATGGCCGGGCGCAGCTTTTCCAGTGGCGCATCATCCAGTGTCTGGGTGCCGAGCCTGGCCAGCAGGTTTTGCAGGTCCTTGAGCGGGTGGTCGCTGAAGTCGAGCTGGTCGAGGCCCCGGTCGAGGGCAGCGAGCTGATCGCTGGCCAGGTACCAGTCGGCCAGGCCGCAGTACAAGGCGTCGGCCGCCTGGATCTGGGCACCGCTGACACCCAGGTAGATGCCCAGCTCGCCGGGGATGCGCGAGAGGAAGTAGCTGCCGCCCACGTCCGGGAAGTAGCCGATGCCAACCTCGGGCATGCCCAGCCGGCTGCGCTCGGTGACCACGCGCAGGTCGCAGCCTTGGGCCAGGCCCATGCCGCCCCCGAGGGTGAAGCCGTCCATTACCACCAGTATTGGCTTGCGGTAGCGGTGGATGACCAGGTCGAGGGCGTACTCTTCGACGAAAAAGGTTTCATGCAGCGTGTCGCCGGCCTTGAAGCTGTCGTACAGCGAGCGGATATCGCCACCGGCACAGAACCCCTTGGGGCCTTCGCCGCGCAGGACCACGGCGCGTACCTGCGGGTTGTCGGCCCACTGGTCCAGGTGCTGACGCAGGCTGCGCACCATGTCCAGGGTCAGGGCATTGAGACCGGCTGGGCGGTTCAGGGTCAGGTGGCCGATCTGGTTGCGGACCTCGGCCAGTACATGGTCGGTTGCTGCCGGGGTATGAGCGTGTGCAGTCATTGCGTTCTCCCTGCTTTGTTATTGATTTTCCAAGTGAAGTCTGGAGTTCGCTGGAGGATCGCAGGATCCTGGCATGCGAATTTGCCTTGCACAATCGACAATTGTGCAAGGGTACCGTGCGTTTTTACCTTGTGTGAGGCCAGCGCGCGCTTGTGGAGCAGCCTTTGCCCCCACGGGATTCCGTCCCCCGATTCGGGGGATCCTGCTGGGGGATCCTCCCCAATCCGTTGCGGTTGATCGTACAAGTTATTGATTAATATTGAACTTTTCTTCTGGCACACACCTTGCTCCAGCTCCCCGCAGAGATCCTGTGTCCCGGAGGTGCAGCATGTCGACGCCGCTCAAAGGCCCCATCCTGTCATCACTTGTACTGGCCTTGCTTGGCTGGGAAGCAACCAGCGAGGCGGCTGTGCAGTGCCAGCGCACCCTGGTCGCCAACGTGGTGGCACTGGACCAGCCACTGATGTTCAACCGCCTTGGCGCGCAAAACGCCAACGGCATGATGTTTGCCCTCCGTGAGGACGTGGTGGACGACAAGCACGTCCCCCTCAGCAAGGGCGGGGCCGCGGTACCGGGCAAGGTCACCCTGCGCCCCGACAAGCGCCCGCGGCCTATCGTGCTGCGCGTGGCGGCCGGTGACTGCCTGACGGTCAACCTGACCAACCTGCTGGATTACAAGGCGAACCCCAACAAGCACGGCATCGAGGCTGAAGAGCCCGAGGGTGAGGAAGAGGGGCCGGAGGTTGAAAACGAAGGCGGCGAAGGCTTTGTCGCCGACGAACAGGTGGCCGAGCGTATGGTTGGCTTCCAGGTCAACGGGATGCAGGCGGTGAACAGCATTGCCGATATTTCCGCCTATACCGGGCGTAACGGCAACTTCTTCGTCAGCCCCGGCAGCACCCGCAGCTACACCCTGTATGCCGAGCGCGAAGGGGCCTTCGCCGCCACCAGCAAAGCCGCTACGTTCGGCGGCGAGGGCACGGCGGGCAATGTCTCCAACGGCCTGTTCGGCCAGGTGGTGGTCGTGCCCAAACTGGGCCGTACCTACCGCAACACCCTCACTGAAGAAGAAATGCGCCTGGCCACCACGGGTCGAACCGCCACCGGCCAGCCCGTGATCGACTACGAAGCCCGTTATCCGCAGGTCGAACCGTGGATCGCCGAAGGCAAGGCCGGCAAACCGATCATTGCCATGGTCAACGGCAACGAGATCATCAGCAGCGAAACCGATGCCATCGTCATGGGGCCCAACCCTGACGGTAGCTTCCCCAGTTCCACTTACCCGCTGGAAAGCGCGGGCAAACGCAACCCGGCGCTGCCCAACCGACTGGAAGCGTTCCGTGATTTCGCCTCGCAGTTCGCCGACGAGGTTGCCGGTACCCAGGCCTTCCCTGGCTACTGGGCCGACCCGGTGATGGGCCACGTGCTGGAGCCGGCGCGCGATTCGTTCATGATCAATTACGGCTCTGGTGGCATGGGTGCCGAAGTGGTGGCCAACCGCTTGGGGGTGGGCCCGATGCACGACTGCCTGTCGTGTGCCTATGAGGAGTTCTTCCTCAGCGCCCACACGGTCGGCGATATAGGCACCCTGGTGGATGTACCGGCCAACGTTGGCCTGGAACACATCCGTCCGGGCGAGGTGCCGCCGGCCAGCGCCGTCGGGGTCAAGGCCAGCATGGCCCTCTACCCCTCAGAGCCTGCCAACGTGCACCACAGCTATATCGGTGACTTCACCAAGTTCCGCAACACCCACAACGGGCACGAGCAGCACATCTTCCACTTGCACGGCCATCAGTGGTTGTTCAACCCCAATGACGACAACTCCGACTACATCGATGCCCAAGGCATCGGCGCCGGTGTCGGCTACACCTACGAAATCGCCAACGGTGGTTCGGGCAACCGCAACCGCGTTGCCGGCGATGCCATTTACCACTGTCACTTCTACCCGCACTTCGCCCAGGGCATGTGGGCCATGTGGCGGGTGCATGACGTGTTCGAAGAAGGCACGCGTCTGGAGGTAAGCGGGCAGGGCGAGAATGGCTTCCACAGTACCCCGTTCGCCCTGCGTAGCGGTAAGCCGGCCGTTGGCGCCCGGGCCCTGCCCGATGGCGAGATCGTTGCCGGTACGCCGATTCCGGCCATTGTGCCGTTGCCCGGCAAGGCCATGGCGCCCATGCCCGGCAAAGTCGTGGTCGTGCCCAAGCTCTCCGAAGCGTTGGTTGCCGCCAACGATGATGACCACGAAGACGAGGATGATGACGACCACGCCAGCGAGGCGCCCGTGCGCAAGGCCGTGGGCTCGCTGGCGCTGGTCGATCGCACCGAGGCCAACCGCAATGCCGACGGCACGCTGAAAAACCCAGGCTACCCGTTCTGGATCGGCGGCATGGAAAGCAGCGTGGGCAACCGCCCGCCAACCCCGCCCCTGGACATGCTCGACCCGGCCCTGGCCCGGCAACTGAAAGACAGTGGTAAAGCCCTGTGGGCCAACCTGGATGCGAACCAGGTCGATGGCTGGGACGGCGGCCTTGGCCGCCATGCACTGGACGGTGTGTCCGCCGGTGGCGTGGCGGAGACCACCACCACCAAACTGGACTTCACCAAGGTCGTGCACAAGGCCAAGCCCATCTACCTGCCGGAAGAGGGCACCGATGTCGAGCAGGCCGCCATGCAGTTCCACGCCATGGCTGAACACCCCAGCTATGCATTGATCCCCGGCAGCCAGCCAGTGGCCAGTGCGTTCCGCACCAACGGCGCCTTGCCGACTGCGGGTGCGCCGTTCTACGAGCCGTGCATGGATGACCGTGGAAAACGCCTGACCCAGTCTTCCGGGGTAGGGGAGTTCAACAGTGGAGAGAGCCTGACGGGCGTGAACTTCCGTGGCGCCTCGGCCTTCACTGCCGACCGCCCACGCATCTACAAAGGGGCCAACATCCAGTTCGACGCGGTGTACAACAAAGTGGGCTACCACTTCCCGCAGGCACGCATCATTGCCCTGTGGGAAGACGCTTGGCCGGTCATTACCAAGCAGCGCCCGCCAGAGCCGCTGGTGATGCGCATGAACACCTTCGACTGCGCGATGTACCAGCACACCAACCTGATCCCGAACATCTATGAGATGGACGATTACCAGGTGCGCACCCCGACCGACGTGATCGGCCAGCACATCCACCTGCCCAAGTGGGACCTGACCGCTGCCGACGGCTCGGCCAACGGCTGGAACTACGAAGACGGCATTCTTTCGCCCGGTAGCGTGGTCGAGCGCGTGCATGCCATTCGTACTTACAACGGTTGCACTGATGGGGATAGCCGCGATGGCACCGCTGCCTGCCCGAAAGCCAGACAGCACCCGTACTTCGGCCGCTTTGGTCGCGCCGACTGGCTGGGCGCGCGTACAGCCATGCAGCGCTGGTTCGCTGACCCGCTGGTGAACGTGCATAACGTCGACCGTGGCCTGGGTACCATCTTCACCCATGACCACCTTGGCCCATCGACCCACCAGCAACTGGGCCTGTATGCCACCGTGCTGGCCGAACCGGCCGGCTCCACCTGGTACCACGCCGAAACCGGCGAGCAACTGTACAACCCGGCCACGCGCCAGGACGGCGGCCCGACCTCGTGGCAGGCGGTGATCCAGACCGGCGACCACGATGGCGACGGCAAGAACGACAGCTACCGCGAGTTCTTCCTGGAGTACAGTGACTTCCAGCATGCCTATGAAGCCGGGGTGTACGTAGGCGCAGGGCCGGACGGCATTCCCAATGCCCAGTCGTACCCGGCCACAGCCGACAGCTTCCGCTACGCCATCAACCCGCCCGTGCGCGGCAAGGCGTCGAACCTGCTCGAAGCCATCGTCGAGAAACGCGGCGGTCTCAACCCGGGCTGCCCAAGCCGGCCATGCCCGCAGGCGATCTCGGTGGATGACCCGGGGATGTTCGTCGTCAACTACCGCAACGAACCGCTGGCCCTGCGCGTGTATGACCCGAACAAGGTCGGCCCGGACGGCAAGCGTGGCATGCAGGCCGACGGCCTGGCCGGCGACCTCAGCTATGCCCTGCAAACCCGTACCGACCGCGCCATCCCGGCGATGAACCTGTCGCCATCGGCGATTACCTCGGCAGTCGGCCCTACCGGCGGCACTACGCTGTTCCCGCCGCATATCAACACGGCTGGCGCCGAGCCGGGCGACCCGTTCACCCCGTTGCTGCGCACCTATTCCGGCGACAACGTGCGCCTGCGCATGCACGCCGGTGGCCATGAAGAGGAGCACAACGTCACCCTGCACGGCGTGAAATGGCTGCAGAACGGTTCTGGCTTCGGCAACAGCTCCAACTCGGGCTGGAAGTCGTCGCAAATGATCGGCATCTCCGAGCAGTTGGGCTTCATGGCGCCGGTGTCGATGATCTCCAGTTCGGCAGCCACCAACGGCGACTACCTGTACTCGCTGGACGCGGCCCTGGAGGGCTATTGGAACGGTATCTGGGGCATCATGCGCAACTACACCGCGCAGCGTGCCGACCTGTTCCCGCTGCCCAACAACCCGCAGCCGGTGGCCATGCGCAACACCGTGAACTTCAACGGCATCTGCCCGAAAACCACGGCCAACCCGAACGGCATCGGTACCCGCACCACGGTCAAGCGCAGCTACGAGATCGTCGCAGCGCTGGCCAACGACATCCTCGAAAACCGTAACGGCGTCAGCATCAACGACCCGGCGGGCGTCGGCCAGCATGTCGGTGGCGCGCTCAAGGCCAACGGCGGCACCCTGGTGTTCAACAGCCGTAGAACCGCCATCCCACTGGTGAGCGGGGTAGACCCCGAAGATGGGGAGCCTTTCACCATCGGTGGCCACAGTGCGCCGCTGCATGACCCGACCGCGATCCTGTACGTGCGCAAGGCTGACCTCGATGCCACCACCGGCAAGCTCAAGGCGGGTGTCCCGGTAGAGCCGCTGGTATTGCGCGCCAATGCCGGCGACTGCATCAGCATCACCCTGGAGAACCGCTTGCCACTGGTGATGCCAGACCTGCCGAGCACTGCAGTGATGCACAACGTGGTCAAGCGTGACCGCTTCGACAGCGAAGGCTCCACCGCCTTTGCCAACAACCTGATGCGGCCGTCCAGCCACGTGGGCCTGCATGCGCAACTGCTGGCCTACGACATCACCAAGTCAGACGGTGCCAACGTTGGCCTGAACCCGGTGCAGACCGTGCCACCACGTGCCGGCACCAGCGGCGCTTACCCGACCAAGGAGTACCAGTACTACGCCGGCCACCTGGAGCGTGAAGGCAAACCGGTGTCGCAGCTGGGCCGCACGGTGGACAACATAAACACCACGCCTATCGAGTTCGGCGGCCTCAACCTGACCCCGTCAGACTTCATCAAGCAGCCGCAGAAAGGCCTGGTGGGCGCCATGAGCATCCTGCCGCAAACCGCCACCTGGACCGAGGATACTGCTACCCGTACCCAGGCCACGGTGAAGGTCAGCGGCCAGCCGGACTACCGCGACTTCGTCACGGTGTGGCAGCGCGCACTGAACATGCGCTGGGCCGATGGCCGTCCGGTAGAAGGCATCAATACCGAAGGCAACGGTGCTGCCGGTGACCCGCAAGACAACGGCAACATGGCGGTCAACTACAAGACCGAACCGTTGTGGCTGCGCTTCGGCATGGCGCCCGACTCGCCATTCGGCCGCGCCAATGGCCTGGGCTTTGGTGATGTACCCAACGCCCACATGGCCTACGCCAACGCCCTGGTCGGTGGCGACCCGCAAACCCCGGTGCTGTACGCCAAGCCTGGCCAACCGGTGCGCAACCATATCGTGATGCCCAGTGGTGGCAGCCGCGGCATGGTCTACCAGCTGGACGGGCACGTATGGCCACTGCACAACTACCAGGCCGAGAAGAGCGATGCGGACGGTTACCCGATTGGCCTGCCTGGTATCGGTTCGGTGCGCTTTGGCTACAACCCGATGGCCATGTACATCGGCGCGCAGGAAAGCGTACTGCCAGCGGCGCACTTCAGCTTCATGTTGCCGAGTGCTGGCGGTGCCAACGCGGTGGCGGGTGACTACCTGTTCCGCGACTACGCCGCCTACGGCAACCTCTCGGGGCTGTGGGGGATCTTGCGGGTGACCAATGAAGCGCCGCCGGCAACGGCCCCGGCGCAGTGACGGAAGGGGAACGCGAGCATGAACAAAAAGACTCGCCCTGCTTACCTGGGGGTAGTGCTGGGGGTAGCGCTGATCGGCCTGGGCGTGGCGTACGAAAAGCTATGGTGCGACCCGCGCGAGCTGTTGCAGGAACGGGGCGGCTCGCAGGCCTTGCACCGGCTCAGCCGGGACGGCGTGAACGTGGAGTTCGAGGCCCGGCCATTGGCCGGCGGCGAACTGAAGGAGGGCGGCTTCGCCAACATCCGCTTCAAGCTCAGCGACCAGACCAGTGGCCAACCGCTGTCGGGCATGGCCCCGGGGGCGTGGATCGACCCGGCGCAGTCGGCCCCGGCCGGGGACCGCGAGCAGAGCTGCAAGGCGCGGGTCGCGCTGTTTCTCAAGAGCAGCATCGGGGCCCGGCCGCTGCTCGACCTGAACAGCTACTTCTTGCTGATGTTGAACAATGACGCCAGCCTGACAGTGATCGACCCGACGGTGTCGGTGGGGGGCGTGACCAGCACCATGGCCCGCATCGAGCTGCCAGGGCGGCCCATGGACTGGGCGGCCACCAGCGACGACAAGCAGGTTTTCGTGTCGATACCCGAGCGGGGCAAGGTCTCGGTGATCGATACCGAAACCTTCACCCGCGTGGCCGACCTGGACGCCGGCGACCAGCCGCTTCGCGTGGCCCTGCAGCCGGACCAGCATCGGCTGTGGGTTGGCAACAACAGCAGCGACCCGGGCAAAGGCGGGGTAACAGTGATCGACGTGCCGGGGCGCAGCGCCATGAAGCACTTCAACACCGGTACCGGGCACCACGAAATCGCCTTCAGCGCCGACTCGCGCTATGCCTATGTTAGCAATCGCGACAGCGGCACCCTGAGCGTCATCGACATCCCGGAAATGCGCCTGGCCAAGACCATCAAGGTAGGCCCGCACCCGCTGTCGGTCAGCTATTCGGCGCTGTCCCAGGCTGTGTACGTGGTCGATGGCGAGGAGGGCAGCGTACGGGTGTTCGATGCCCGCAGCCATCAGTTGCGCCACACGGTCCAGGCCGAACAGGGCCTGGGGCCGATGCGCTTCAGCCATGATGGCCGCTACGGCCTCGTGCTCAATACCCTGGAGAACCAGGCCCTGGTCATCGACGCCAGTACCGACAAGCTGATCCACCGCATCCCGGTGGCGGCCGAACCGTACCAGCTGACGTTCACCAAAGGCTATGCCTATGTGCGTGGCCTGGCCTCGCCGAAAGTGAGCATGATCAATCTGGCCAGCCTGGGCGAGGGGCGTGCGCCCATCGTGCAAGGCTTCGAGGCTGGCCCGGCAGCGCCGCGCCAGGCCGGCGACCTGCCACTGGCCCAGGGGCTGTCGGTATCGCGTGATGACAATTCGGTGTTCGTGGTCAACCCGGTGGACAACACCACCTACTTCTATGCTGAAGGCATGAATGCCCCGATGTCCGGCTACAACAACCGCGGCCACCAGGCCCGCGCCGCCATCGTCGTTGACCGCAGCCTGCGCGAAGTGGCCCCCGGGGTGTATGGCTCGACGGTGAAGCTGCCCGCCGCCGGCAAGTTCGACGTTGCCTTCCTGCTCAACCAGCCGCAAATCATTCATTGCTTCAGTACCGAAGTGGCCGCAGGGAGCGATGCCAGCAAACGTAAAGGTGCGCGTGCCGAGTTCATTGGCCTCGACCAGCCGCTGCCGCAGCACAGCGACTTCACCGCGCGGGTACGGATTGTCGGTGACGACGGGCAGCCGCGCCTGGGCCTGAACGACTTGAGCCTGCGCTACTTCCTGGCGCCATCGTCGATGCCGCGCAACCTGCAGCTGCAAGAGGTGGGCGAGGGCGTCTACCAGGCAGCGCTGAACTTGCCTGAGGCCGGCGCCTGGTACCTGCATGTGCAGTCGCCCTCGTTGGGGCGCAAGTTTGCCGAAGAAAACTACACCAGCCTGCGCGTTCTGCCGGCTGCTGCAACCAACGCCTCCCAGACTGACGTGAGGAATGTGCGATGAACGCCAAGCCTGCTTGCACACTGTTGGCCCTGAGCCTGGCATTCGCCAGCCACCTGGCCATGGCCCACGCCGGTCACGCGCATGACGGCCATGCCGGGCAGCCCCCGGCGGCGCATCAGGAAAAGGCCAGTGTGCGTTTTGCCGATGTGTCGCTGCTGAACCAGGAAGGCATGCCGGTACGTCTGGAGAAAGACCTGGTGGGTGACCATCTGGTGGTCATGGGCTTCATTTACACCAGCTGCACCACGGTATGCCCGGTGGTGTCGTCAATCATGGGCAAGGTCCAGCAGCAGCTGGGCGGCCGGGTAGGCGAGGAGGTTCGCCTGGTGTCGATCAGTGTCGACCCTCAGCGTGACGACGCCAAGCGCCTGCAAAACTATGCCAAGGCATTCCAGAAAGGGCCGGGCTGGAGCTGGCTGACCGGTACCCCGTACGCCATCACCGAAACCCTGAAGGGGCTGGGCAGCTTCAACGCCGACCTCAGCCAGCACCCGCCGCTGATACTGGTGGGTGACGGGCGTAGCGGGCACTGGACGCGTTACTACGGCTTCACCGACCCGGGCGTATTGATCGAAGAAATCAACCGCCTCAGTGCGCGCCGGGTACATGCCAAGAGCACCGCCATTGCCGACCATCACGAGGTGCAACCATGAGCACTGCAACCTCCCACCGCGCTGGGATGCGCGCATTCGACTGGCTGGTACTGGGTGGCTGCCTGTGGATCCTCACGTCGGTGGCGTTCGCCCACGAAGGCCATGCGCCGCAACCCCCCGAGCCGCAGCCAGCACCGCAGGCGATGGCCAGTGGTGGCGGTACACGCGACGCCAAGACCTGGTTCACCGACACCGTGCTGAAGGACCAGAATGGCCGCGAGCTGCGCTTTTACAGTGACGTGCTCAAGGACAAGGTGGTGATGCTCAACGTGATCTTCACCCATTGCACCGATGCCTGCCCGTTGATCACCCGCAAGCTGCGCGAGGTGCGCGAGGCCATGGGGCCAGCCCTGGCCGCCCAGGTGACCTTCGTGTCGATCAGCAGTGACCCGCTGAACGACACCCCCGAGGCGCTGAAGGCGTTCGCTGCCAAGCAAGGGGTGGATGGGCCGAACTGGTTGTTCCTGACCGGTGACAAGGCCAATGTCGACCTGGTGCTTGGCCGTATAGGGCAGTTCCTGCCGAGTCCCGAGCAGCATTCGACGCAGCTGATTGCCGGTGATGTTGCAGGTAAACGCTGGAGCAAGATTCGCCCGGATGCACCGCCAGCGGCGATTGCCCAGCGCATGCAGCTGTTGACCCAGCCGCTGGCAGGTCGGTAAGTATCATGGGCCGCCTGGGGAACTGGCCTCTGTGGCATCACCTGTTGTGGGAGCGGTCTTGCGTCGCGAAAGGGCTGCGCAGCAGCCCCGGCAGTGGCAGCTTAAGCGCAGAAAGAGGGGCGCGCTGCGCGCGCCTTTCGCGACGCAAGGCCGCGCCCACAGGGCTTGCGATATGGCTCACATGCGTGCTTGGCATGGCATCTTCGACCTCAGCCCTGGCCCTGGACCTGACCGACCACGAACAAGCCGGCAAACGCCTTTACCGCGAGGGCGTTTCCAGTAGCGACGCTCAATTGCAAGCCCGGGTAGGCGCCAGCGGTATCACAGTCCCCGCCAGCGTGCTGCCCTGCGCCAGTTGCCATGGCAACGACGGCCGTGGCCGTGCCGAAGGTGGTGTTCGCCCCCCCAGCCTCGACTGGCAACACCTGGCACTCGGTCAGGGCTCGCGCGAGGCCAACGGCCGCCGCTACCCGGCCTACACCGACAGCAGCCTGGCGCGGGCCATCCAGCAGGGTATCGACCCGGCTGGCAATCGCCTCGACCCGGCCATGCCACGCTTCGAGTTGACCTTGGCCGACCAGCGCAACCTCACCGCCTATCTCAAACGCTTGGCCGAAGAACGTGACCCTGGTGTGGAAGAGGGCGTGCTGCGCCTTGGCA
Source organism: Pseudomonas sp. FW305-E2 (assembly GCF_058782925.1). Classification (NCBI taxonomy): domain Bacteria; kingdom Pseudomonadati; phylum Pseudomonadota; class Gammaproteobacteria; order Pseudomonadales; family Pseudomonadaceae; genus Pseudomonas; species Pseudomonas sp. FW305-E2. The sequence goes on from NZ_JBYSYE010000020.1 coordinate 26,562, forward strand.
CGCTGCTGCCTGCGAGCGGTCCGCTGGCCGACGCCGGGCAGGTGGTGCGTGCCGTGCTGGAAGACGGCGTGGGTCAACTCAATCAGCAAGGCGGCATTCACGGGCGGCGCCTGGAAATGGTGGTGCTTGACTCAGGTTCTGACCCAGTCAGTGCCGAACGCGCCTTGCAACAGTTGCTCGAGCAAAAGCGAGTGTTCGCCCTGATCGCGCCATTGGCGCCCATGCTCGACCAGCGCCTGACGACCTTGCTGGCGCCACAGAACGTGCCGATGATCGGCAGTACCCCGCGCAGCGGCGGCAGTGCACAGATCTTCGACCCGCTGCCCGGCTTGCCCGAGCAATTGCTGAGCCTGGCAGGCCATGCCCGTGTGGCGCTGGGCTTGGCGCCGGATGAGTTACGCGTGGTGTATGCCGGTAACGAACACGCCGCGTTAGCCGAGCAGGTGCGCGAGCGTTTACGACAGCAGGGCTGGGCGCCACCCGCTATCCAGGCGTTCGACGGCCAGGCGGTGGACGGGCAGGGCATCGTCTTCCTTGGCCGCGCCCAGGCCTTTGCCGAGTTGGCGGCGGCGTTGCAGGTGGCGGGCCGCGAGCCCTACCTGTTCGCCGCTTCCAGTCAGGTAGCCGGCGCTGTGGCGCGCTTGCCGGCGCAGTGGTCGCAGCGGCTGTTTCTGGCCTACCCCTACGTGCCAGAGGACTGGACCGAGCATGGCCAGGCTACGCTCGCCGGGCTGCAGCAGCGCCAGGGCCTGGACCCGCGCCAGGTGTCGTTGCAGGTCAATACGCTGTGCGCGTTGCGCCTGCTGAGCGAAGCGCTGAAGCAGATTGGACGGGATGCCAGCCGCGAGCAACTGATTGCTGCGCTCGAAGGCTTGCACGATGTGCCCACCGGCCTGACCCCGGCACTGGGCTTTGGCCCTGGTCGCCGCCAGGGCATGGCAGGTGCCCATGTGGTGGCGGTGGCCCTGCCCGGGCCACGCTTTACTGCGGTCACCCCCTACCGGCCAGTGCCGGTCAGCCCTTGAGCGGAGGTTGTCATGCGGATCGTGTGGTTGTGCCTGTTGCTGGTGCTGACCAGCGTGAGCTGGGCCGATGTGCCAGCGGCGCGGGTCAATGGTGTCGAGATCGGGTTGATGCGCCTGGAGCGCTACTTCAGCGAGTACCTGGACGCCCAGGGGCGAGCGGTGACCAGCATCCGCAACCCAGGCCTGTACAAACGCCTGCGTGACCAAGCGCTGGACGAGCTGATCGACAAGGAGTTGTTATGGCAGGAAGCGCAACGCCAAGGCATTGCCGTCAGCGATGAACACGTGTCGGCACAGATTGGCGAGATAGAAGCGGCGTTTGGCAGCCCGGCGTTATTCGAAAGGCGACTGGCAGAGGCGGGCTTCGACAGGGCGCAGTACACTGAGTACACCCGGCATGAGATGGCGGCCCAGCAAGTGTACGCCCTGCTCAGCGCAGTCGACGCGCCGAGCCAGGGCGAAGTGGAGGCATTTTATGATGCCAACCAGCAGAGACTGCAAGGAGCGCAGAACCAAAGTGATAATCCATCGGTCATACGCGAACACGGCCTGGCCTTGGCCAGGGCAACGCTCATCGGGCAGCGGGAGGCGCAGGCGCGCCAATCCGTGCGCCAACGTTTGCGCGAGTCCGCTAAAGTGGAGATCGCTGACTGAGGCCGTTGATGGCGCTTGCCCCAATGCTGGGGAATTAGGGTTTGGCAATGTGCCATCATTTTCCCCGCTTGTGGGGAACAGGGTGGGTGCGCCTGCTCAGCGTAGGTGGGTTGCTGGCCAGCACCCTAGTAAAATCAGTGGCTTACAGTGGTGCAACATGACTATTCACGCCTGGCACGAAGCCTGCTCAAGTCTCTACAAGGGCGCACTTCGCAGACCGGGGAACCGGGCAGTATTGGGGAGTCGACCTTGGTGAACAGAGTATTGGTAGTCGATGACGAACAGACTCTTGCGCAGAACCTGCAAGCGTATCTGCAGGCGCAAGGCCTGGAAGTTCATGTTGCCCACGACGGTGCCAGTGGTATCGAACAGGCTGATAGCCTGGCACCGCAAGTAGTTGTGCTGGATTACCGCCTGCCCGACATGGAAGGTTTTCAGGTTCTGGAGGCTGTACGCAAGAACAGGCAATGCCACTTCGTGCTGATCACCGCCCACCCCACCGTCGAGGTGCGTGAGCGGGCCGCCGAACTCGGTGTGAGTCACGTCCTGTTCAAGCCGTTCCCACTGATGGAGCTGGCGCGTGCGATCTTCGACCTGCTGGGCATCGAGCGCCGGCGCAGGGCCACGGACAACCCGGCCGAAGGGTTCGTCGAACGACGCCAGAACAGGAACGAATCGTTCCCCCTGCAGTTGTACGATGGAAGCTGGGTGTTGGCCGACCGCCGCCGTAATGGCGCCAAGCCACCAGGGCCCGACGACGATCAACTGCTCACAGGGGAATAGCGGCGCCCGCACCCCTGGCCGAGCCAGCCTGCGACGCGCCCCTGAGCGGAGTCGCAGGCCATGCCAGAAGCATTCGATGCAACCCCGGAATCTGCAAAGCCTGCACCGACGTCTTCGCGCGCAGGCCCGCTCCCACAGGATGTATGCAGCCCACAGACCTGTGATGTACCTGTGGGAGCGGGCACGCCCGCGAAGAACCCAGCAAAAATTTCCGCCTACCCCCGCGAACTGCTGGCCCAGGCCCGTCTGCAAGCCACCGACGAGCGCCTGCTCGACTGCCTGGAACGCCTGGCCTGCGACACCCCCGACACCTTCACCCAGCGCCTGGGCCTGACCCTGCATTACCCGGTACTCGACAGCCACAGCCTGCTGGCCAGCACCCCACGCTTCGACAAGCTGGCCTTGGCCCAGTGCCTCAAGCGCGAATGTGTGCTGATCGAGCAAGGCGGCCAACTGCTGGGCGTGTTCGCCGACCCCTTCGACCACGCCCGCCTGGCCTGGATCGACGACGTACTGCAAGGCGCGCCGCTTTACCTGGCCCACGCCGCCGACCTGGCCACCTTTCTGGCCCGTCATGAAGAAAGCTTCCACGCAGTCGATGCCCTTGACCACGACGCCGACGCCAGCAGCGAAAGCGACCCGCTGCAACGCCTGTCGCTGGCCAGTATCAGCGAAGACCAGAGCCGCGTGGTCAAGCTGGTCAACTCCACCCTGTACGACGCCCTCAAGCTGCACGCCAGCGACATCCACCTGGGCATGACCGGCCAGGGCCTGACCATCAAGTACCGCATCGACGGCGTGCTCAACGGTGCCGGCAAGGCCAGTGGCAGCGCCTTCGCCGACCAGGTGATCTCGCGCATCAAGGTCATGGCCGAGCTGGACATCGGCGAAAAACGCGTGCCCCAGGACGGCCGCTTCAAGGTGGCCGTGGGCGACCGGCAAATCGACTTCCGGGTGTCGATCATGCCTAGCATCTTCGGTGAAGATGCCGTGCTGCGGGTGCTCGACAAGCAGGACTTGTCCGACCGGGTCAGCGGCGTGCAACTGCAAGCCTTGGGCTTTGCCGACGAAACCTTGCGCGCCCTGCGCCGGTTGGCGGCAGAACCCTACGGCATGATCCTGGTCACCGGCCCTACAGGCAGCGGCAAGACCACCACCCTGTACGCCATGATCAGCGAGATCAACCATGGCGTGGACAAGATCATCACCATCGAGGACCCGGTCGAGTATCAACTGCCCGGCGTGCTGCAGATCCCGGTCAACGAGAAGAAGGGCCTGACCTTCGCCCGCGGCCTGCGCTCGATCCTGCGTCACGACCCGGACAAGATCCTGGTCGGTGAAATCCGTGACCCCGACACGGCCCAGATTGCCGTGCAATCGGCGCTCACCGGCCATCTGGTGTTCACCACCATCCACGCCAACAACGTGTTCGACGTGATTGGCCGCTTCAGCCAGATGCAGGTCGACCCCTACAGCTTCGTTTCTGCGCTCAACGCGGTGCTGGCCCAGCGCCTGATTCGCCTGGCCTGCCCGCACTGTGCCACGCCCTGCGAACACGATGACGACACCCTGTATGGCTCAGGCCTGACCCGCGAGGGGGTGGCCGGCTGGACATTCGTCCGCGTCAAGGGCTGCGGCCACTGCCGTGGCAGTGGTTACCGCGGCCGCAGTGCCATTGCCGAACTGCTGCACCTGGATGACGACCTGCGGCAAATGATCGTGGAGCGCCGCCCGCTGGCGCAGATCAAGACGCTTGCCTGCCAGCGCGGCCTGCGCCTGCTGCGAGCCTCGGCCTTGGACCTGGTCCGCGATGGCCGTACCACCCTTGAGGAGATCAACCGTGTCACATTCATCTGACCGTTACTGCGCCGTCTTGGGCGCCGAGGGTGTCGGCCTGGGTCGCTGGCACAACAATCACCACCAATGGCTGGGCAGCCGCGCGTTCAGCAGCGACGCCATCCAACCGACCTGGGATGCCGCTGTCGACGGGCTGGCCGCACTGCTGGCCGAGCATGCGGTACGTGGCGCCCAGTTGCGGGTGTTGCTGTCGGCCCGCTACAGCCGCTTCTGTCTGGTGCCCTGGAGTGACGCCATCGGCCACCCTCGCGAGCTGGACGCCTATGCCCGCGCTTGCTTCGAAAACCTCTACGGGCAGCCGTTGGACGACTGGCGCATCGTGCTGTCACCGGAGCCTGCCGGTGCCGCCCGCATCGCCACGGCGCTGCCCGAAGCCTTGCTGCAGCGGCTGCAGGCACTGGGCCGGGAAAGCCGCCTGAGCCTGCGCTCGGTGCAGCCATACCTGATGGCTGCCTACAACCGTTGCTGGTCACAGCTGGAGCAGGGTGACTTCCTGTTCGTGCTGGCCGAGCCGCGCCGCAGTGTATTGCTGCTGGCCGCCGGCGGTGCCTGGCAACAAGTGCTGGCGCAAGGCTGCGCTGACAGCGACCAGGCCCTGCAAGCACTGATCGAGCGTACCTGTGAGCTGTACGGCGAGCACCTGCCGCGGGTGTACCTGCATGCCCCGGGCCGCTGCGACGTGCCGCAACTGGCGGCCGTGCAATTGTGCCAGCCGGCCAGCGAAGCCGACCCGCTGTGCGCCATGTGGCGGGCGGTGGCCTGACATGCGCCGCCTCGACCTGGAATTCCAGCCACGGCGCAGCGGACCGCTGGTTTGGTCGCTGCTCATCCTTGCCTGCGCCATGGTCGCCGGCCTGGTGCTGCTGCAGCAACGCTTGCAGACCGAGCACGTGGCGCTGGAAGCCAGCGTCCATAGCCTGGAACTGCAACTGGGCCGGCGCCCGGCCATCGCACAACCCAATAACAGCGCTGCCAGCCGGGAGCAGGCTGAGCGCCTGGCACAAATGCGCAGTGTGTCGCAGCAACTGCAACGCCCTTGGCAGCAACTGTTCGCCATGCTTGAAGCCATGCCGCAGGACGACGTCGCGCTGCTCGGCCTGACGCCGGATGCGCGCAAGGGCCAGGTGCGCATTGCCGCCGAGGCGCGCAACCTCGAAGCGATGCTGCAGTACCACCAGCGCCTGGAAGCCAGCGACGAGCTCAGCGACGTGTCGCTGCTCAACCACGAAGTGCTCGCTGCGCGGCCCGAGCACCCGGTGCGCTTCACCCTCACCGCCACCTGGGAGACCGGCCATGCGCGCCCTTGAATCGTTCAGCAGCCTGATCCTCCAGGAGCGCCTGCGCGTTGTCGGCCCGGTAGGCCTGGCTGCCATAGCCGTGGGCCTGCTCGCCATTGGCGTGGGGTGTGCCGGTGTGCTGCCGCAATGGCAAAGCGTACGCGAACTGCGCGCCAGCGAAGCTCAGGCCGGCGAACAGGTGGGGCGTGTCAAGCGGGGTGAGCTGAAGATTGCGGTCCAGCCCGAGCAGCAGGCCCTCGACAGCCTGCGCCAGCAACTGCCCGGTCAGCCCCAGGCCAGCGAGCTGATCGAGCGTCTGTACCGCCTGGCCAGCGCCGAGCGCATCAGCTTGGCCCGCGGTGAATACGCGCTGGGCATCGACCCCAAGACCCAGCTGGCCCGCTACCAGATCGTGCTGCCAGTGCGCGGCAGCTACCCGCAGATTCGCGGCTTTATCAAGGGCCTGCTCAAGCAACTGCCGACGCTGGTGCTGGAAGACCTTGAGCTGCAACGCAAACGCATCGGCGACAGCGAGCTCAATGCCCGCCTGCGCATGACCCTTTACCTGTCGAGGTCATGATGAACACACAACGTGCAGTCATCTGGGCCGGCTTCCTTGGCGTGAGCGCGGCGCTGGCCTGGGCACCGGACCATTGGTTTGGCCAGGACGATGGCGTCGCGGCCTTCGCGGGTAAACCCGCGCCTGCAACAGAAAGCGCTGCGTCCATGGTCGGCGCGGGCTTACCCGCGAAAGGGCCGGAACAGGCCTCCCGCGACCTGTTCCCAACCCAGCAATGGACGCCACCCAAAACCCTGGCCACGGTCACCGAACAACCCGTCATGACCGCACCTGTCGTCGCCGCGGCCCCGACGGCCCCGGAGCTGCCTTTCCAGTTCATCGGCCGCATGGGTGACCGCGACGACCTGCAGGTCTTCCTGCAGAGCGGCGAAAAACTCTACGTCGTGCGCCAAGGCGACGTGATCGAAGACACCTATCGCCTCGATCGGGTATCGGCCAGCGAGCTGAACCTGGTCTACCTGCCTTTGCACCAGTCGCAGACCTTGTCTGTCGGGAGCGCACCATGAAGTCGTCAAAGCTGTGCAAGCCTGCTCCGTTTCTGCTCGTGGCGCTGTGCGTGGCCATTGCCGGTTGCGGCTCCAGTGCGGTTCGCCAGGACAGCGACCAGTTGATGAAAGAGGGCCAGTACGAGGCCGGCATCGCCCGCCTGGAAGAGGCCCTGCGCGACGACCCGCGTGACACAGAGCTGAATATCGCCCTGGCCCACAGCCGCCAGGCGGCAGTCGAGGCCCTGATCAGCCAGGCCGACAGCGACCGCGTCCGCCATGACTTCGCCAATGCCCGCATGGGCTATGGCCGGGTGCTCACCCTGGAGCCGAACAACCGCCGCGCCCAGGATGGCATTCGCCAGCTGGAGCTGATCCGCACCCTGGACGATCGCGTAGCGCTTGGCCAGGCGGCGCTGCGCCAGGGCGACCTGTTCGGTGCCGAACGTTACATGCGCGAAGTCTTGCGTCTGGACCCGCAGAACCAGAAGGGCATAACCCTGCGCAGCGACATCGAAAACGTGCAGGCACGCACCGCGCAGCCGTACCCGCAATTGCGCAGCAAGCTCGAGCGGCCGGTCACCCTGGAGTTTCGCGATGCCAACCTGAAGACCATCTTCGAAGTGCTGTCGCAGGTGGCCGGCATCAACTTCATCTTCGACAAGGACCTGCGCCCGGACATGAAAGCCACCATCTTCGTGCGCGAGGTGCGCATCGAGGACGCGATAGCGCTGCTGCTGGAACAAAACCAGCTGCGCCAGAAGATCGTCAACGACAACACCGTCATGGTCTACCCCGATTCGCCGCAGAAGACCAAGGACTACCAGGAACTGGTCATGCGTACGTTCTACCTGACCAGCATCGACGCCAATACCGCGTTGAACATGGTCAAGACCATGCTCAAGACCCGCGACGTGTTCGTTGACGAGCGCCTCAACACCCTGACCATGCGCGACACGTCGGACGCGGTGCGCATGGCCGAGAAGCTGCTGCAGTCGCAGGACCAGTCCAACCCCGAGGTGGTGCTGGAAGTGGAGGTGATGGAGGTGGCCACCTCGCGCATCCTCGACCTTGGCCTGCAATGGCCGAACACCTTCGGCGTGCTGAGCGACGATGGCAACCCGGTCAGCGTGCTCGACCAGCTCAAGGGCATCAGTTCCAGCCGCATCAGCATTGCGCCGGCGCCGCAGGCCAAGATCAACGCCCAGGACAAGGACATCAACACCCTGGCCAGCCCGGTGATCCGCGTCAGCAACCGCGAGCAAGCGCGCATCCACATCGGCCAGCGGGTACCGATCATCAGCGCCACCTCGGTGCCATCGACCCAAGGGCCGGTCATTACCGAGAGCGTCACCTACCTGGACGTCGGCCTGAAGCTTGAAGTGCAGCCCACCGTGCACCTGAACAACGAAGTGGCGATCAAGGTGGCGCTCGAGGTCAGCAACGCCACCCCGCTGGAGGCCACCCGCCAGGGCACCATCCCGGTCCAGGTCGACACCCGCAACGCGCAGACCAGCCTGCGCCTGCATGACGGCGAAACCCAGGTGCTGGCCGGCCTGGTGCGCAACGACCACAACGCCAGTGGCAACAAGATTCCCGGCCTTGGCGATATCCCGGGCCTGGGCCGGCTGTTCGGCAGCAACAAGGACGACATGAGCAAGAGTGAGCTGGTGCTGGCGATCACCCCGCGCATCGTACGTAACCTGCCGTACCAGAGCCCGTCGGACATGGAGTTTTCCACGGGCACCGAGTCGGCCATGCAGGTGCGCCAGATGGCGCCACTGCCGCCGATGGACGTACCCGGTAATGCGCCGACCACCGATGAACCGGTCGTGGACAGCCAGATGGCGGTCGCCCCGGTCAACGGGAGCCCACGGCCATGAACGCGCGGCGTCGCATGCACGGCTTCAGCCTGATCGAGGTGGTGCTGACCCTGGCACTGCTCGGGTTGCTCGCCAGCATGGCCGCGCCGCTGACCGAAACAGTGGTACGCCGCGGCAAGGAGCAGCAACTGCGCGAGGCGCTGTACCAGATTCGCGACGCCATCGATGCCTACAAGCGGGCCTTCGACGCCGGCTACATCGAGAAGCGCGTGGACAGCAGTGGCTACCCGCCGAACCTGCAGGTGCTGGTAGAGGGCGTGCGCGATGTGCGCAGTGCCAAGGGCGCCAAGTTCTACTTCCTGCGGCGCATCCCGCACGACCCGCTGGTGGCGGCAAAGGATGAAGACGAAGGCGGCTGGGGCTTGCGCGCCTACGACAGCAGCCCCGACAACCCGCGCGACGGCGAAGACGTGTTCGACGTGTACTCCAGGGCCCGCGGCAAAGGCCTGAACAATATCCCTTACGGGCAATGGTGACAGCCATGAAACGCAGCAAAGGCTTCACCCTGATCGAACTGCTGGTGGTGATGGCGATCATCGCCACGCTGATGACCATCGCCATGCCGCGCTACTTCAACAGCCTGGAAAGCTCGCGCGAGGCCACCCTGCGTCAGAGCCTGGCAGTGCTGCGCGAGGCGCTGGACCACTACTACGGTGATACCGGCCACTACCCCGATTCGCTGGAACAACTGGTGGAGCAACGTTACCTGCGCAACACACCGGTCGACCCGATCACCGAGCGCAGCGATGCCTGGCAGTTGGTGCCGCCGCCCGAGGGCGTGGCGGGCGGCGTGGCCGATATCAAGAGCGGTGCCACAGGGAGGGCGCGTGATGGCAGCCTCTTCGCTGAATGGTAAGGCCAACGGCGGCTTCACCTACCTGGGTGTGCTGCTGCTGATAGCGGTCAGCAGCGTATCCCTGGCTGCCACCGGCACGATCTGGGCGAGCGCCGCCCAGCGCGACCGCGAACGCCAGTTGCTGTGGGTAGGCAGCCAGTACGCCCAGGCCCTGCGCAGCTACTACCGCGCATCCCCCGGGCTGGCCCAGTACCCGCAAGACTTGGCCGACCTGCTGCAGGACAACCGTTTCCCGCAGGCCAAACGGCATATCCGCAGGCTTTACCCTGACCCGATCAGCAACAGCGACGAATGGGGCCTGCTGCGCTCGATCGACGGCCGTATCACTGGCGTCTACAGCCGTTCGGACGCCACCCCTTTCAAGCGCAGTGGCTTCAGCGCCGAATGGAGCGGGTTCGAGGGGATGGAGCACTACAGCGACTGGCAGTTCGTCGCCGAGCAGGCCTTTACAGAAAGTGCACGCGGTGTGCAGACGAATGCAGGCCCGGGAGACACGCCATGAAGCGCCTGACTGCGCTGTGCCTGAGCCTGCTGCTGATGGCTGGGGTGACCACCTGCGCCAAGGCGGGTGCTGAAGACGAGATGCAGGGTTTTATCGTCGACAACACCATCTCGCACATTGGCCACGACTTTTACTACTACTTCGCCGACCGCCTGCGTGCCACCAGCCGTCTGGACTTCAACCTGGTGGTACGCGAACGCCCCGATGCCCGCTGGGGCAGCCTGGTGACGGTGGAGTTCGAGCGTGAAGTGGTGTACCGCCGCTTCCTGCCACCCAATACCACCGAGCTCAAAGACGAGGCCGTCGCCGCTGCCGACCTGGTCAAGCAGCAGATCATTCAACGCAAGCTGCAACGTCTGCTACAGGACACCACCGACTTGGAGAGGGACGAGCTATGAACCACCGCATACCCCGTTGCATTGCCGCCTGCCTGCTGGCCAGCGCCTGTGCTGCCCAGGCCACCGAGCTGGTGTACACCCCGGTCAACCCGGCCTTTGGCGGCAACCCGTTGAACGGCACCTGGCTGTTGAACAACGCCCAGGCGCAGAACGACTACGACGACCCGGACCTCAAGGACCGCGCCTCGGCCTTTACCGGCACCACGGCCCTTGAGCGCTTCAGCAACCAGCTGGAGTCGCGGATGTTGTCGCAGTTGCTGGACAACATCAGCAACGGCAACACCGGCAGCATGGCGACCGATGCGTTTCTCATCGACGTCATCGACGATTCCGGGGCCTTGAGCATCAAGGTCACCGATCGTGCCACAGGAGAAATTTCGATCATTGAGGTCAGCGGCCTGAACCCCTGAGAGGGAAGGGCTTTTATGTTGGGGAGAGAACACCATGAAACGTCTGCTGAGCGCGCTGCTGATCCTCACCGCCCTGGGCCTGCAAAGTGGTTGCAGCCTGCGCGAACCCATGTCGGCCGAACAGGACTCGGAAACCCCGACCCTGACCCCTCGGGCCTCGACCTACTACGACCTGATCAACATGCCACGGCCCAAAGGCCGGCTGATGGCCGTGGTGTACGGCTTCCGCGACCAGACCGGGCAGTACAAGCCGACCCCGGCCAGCTCGTTTTCCACCAGCGTCACCCAAGGCGCGGCCAGCATGTTGATGGACGCCTTGAGTGCCAGCGGCTGGTTCGTGGTGCTGGAGCGTGAAGGGCTGCAGAACCTGCTGACCGAGCGCAAGATCATCCGCGCGTCGCAGAAAAAGCCGGATGTCGCGGAAAACATCATGGGCGAACTGCCCCCGCTGCAGGCCGCCAACCTGATGCTGGAGGGCGGCATCATTGCCTACGACACCAACGTGCGCAGCGGCGGCGAAGGCGCCCGCTACCTAGGCATCGACATCTCCCGCGAGTACCGGGTGGACCAGGTCACCGTCAACCTGCGCGCTGTGGACGTGCGCACCGGGCAGGTGCTGGCCAACGTGATGACCAGCAAGACCATCTACTCGGTAGGGCGCAGTGCCGGCGTGTTCAAGTTCATCGAGTTCAAGAAGCTGCTGGAAGCCGAGGTGGGGTATACCACCAATGAACCGGCGCAGTTGTGCGTGCTGTCGGCGATTGAATCGGCGGTGGGGCACTTGCTGGCGCAGGGGATCGAGCGGCGGTTGTGGCAGGTGGCGGGGGATCCAGCTGATGGCAAGGCCACGGTGGACAAGTTCTTGAGCCAGAATCAGCAGCCTTGAAGCAGATTCAACGGCACCTGCGCGGTCGATGTGTGGGCCTTTTGTCGCGATAATGCAGCCATCCACCGTTGTTCGCCGTTCGTTCGGGCGTGGATTACGAAGATGCGCTGGTGCGCCTGTCCACGCTGCTGAAAGGGGCGTTTGCGACCAACCTCAAGGCGCTGGAACTGGCCAAGGGCACCTGCCGTGATCTGTTGTTGAGCAATGACCATGGGTTGGATTCGGCCAAGGCGGTGGTGGAGGCGTTGCTGGATGGGGTTGAGAGGCAGCAGCTGGCTGGGCGGAAGGCGGCGTCGAGTGCCTGACGGGGCTTGGGTATTGGTGATAGCGATCGATATCCCTGATTGACCTCGAGGGCCTCTTCGCGGGCTCGCCCGCACACACAGGTATGCGCAGTCCTCAGGCTTGGTGCCACCCTGTGGGAGCGGGCAAGCCCGCGAAGCAGGCGACGCGGTGTATCGCACCGGCAACGCCGGTGATCGCCGGCAAGCCAGCGCCCACAGCAATTGCGCCCGCTTACAGTAACCTGGCCAGCTACACCCCAATCCATCCACTACCAGATGACGGCCAGCCATTTCTCCCGCACACTGCGGAAAATTCCCAAGCCCGTACCCTGCCAACGTTGCAGGGCACAGCCGGAGTAGAAAATGGCGCGACAACTTATAACAAACGCCCACGACCCGCTGCACGAATCCCGCGAGGCCCGCCTGAAGCTGGTCAGCGAAGGCGAACTACCGCTGGGCATGCTGCGTGATGAGATCGACGCTTCCTGGCGCCGCAGCCTGGGCCACGGCCTGGATTGCCTGCAGGGCGAACAGGTCGGCTTGGGCTTGGAACAGGGCCATGACCTGCGCCTGCTGCTGGCGCGCAACCGCCTGTTGATCGATGCCGTTACCCCCGAACTCGACTACCTGGTCGCGCGCCAGGGCAAGGCTGGCATCGTCATCCTCGGCGATGCCCAGGCCAACGTGCTGGCCATCGAAGGCCAGAAGCACGTGCTGCAACGCGAAGGCCTGCGCGATCTGCACCCGGGCAGTTGCTGGAGCGAATCGCTGCGCGGCACCAATGCCATCGGCACGGCCGTGGTCGAAGGCCGGCCGACGCTGATCAACTGCGGCGAACATTACCTTGACCGCCTGAGCCCGTTCTCCTGTACTTCCGTGCCACTGCGCGACCCGCGGGGCGAGGTGATCGGCGTGCTCGACATCACCCGCGAAGGGGTGATGGCGCAACCGCAGGACAGCCTGTCGACCCTGATGCTGGCGGCCGGCAACATTGAAAGCCGCCTGTTTGGCCTGTGCCACCCGGACCAGTTGGTGCTGGCCTTCCACAGCCGCCCGCAGTACCTCAACAGTGCCTGGCACGGCCTGTTGGCCCTGAGCCTGGACGGCGAAGTGCTGGCTGCCAACGACAGTGCCTGCCAGCTGTTGCAGGTGCCGCGTCACGAACTGATTGGTCGGCGCAGCACCGACCTGCTGGGCGAACGTTCCCCGGCCTTTATCGCTCGCCTGTGGCAGGGTGGGGTCAGCAGCGTGCAGACCGCCAAGGGCGAGTTCTATTTCCGTGCCCTACAGCTGCCGCGCCATGGCCGGGTAACCCCCAGCACACCATCCAGCAAGCCGGCCTTGAGCAAACAGTCACCTGCACTCGATGCTCTGGCCGGTGGTGATCAACGCCTGGCGCGCAACCTGCGCATGGCTCGCCAGGGGCTGGGCAATGGTTTGCCAGTGCTGCTGCTGGGCGAAACCGGTACCGGCAAGGAAGTGGTCGCTCGCGCCTTGCACCAGGCCAGCCCGCGTGCCGACAAACCGTTTGTGGCAGTCAACTGCGCGGCCATTCCCGAAGGGCTGATCGAGTCCGAGCTGTTCGGCTACCGTGAGGGCGCCTTCACCGGTTCGCGCCGGGGCGGCATGGTCGGGCGGCTGATGCAGGCCCATGGTGGCACGCTGTTCCTCGACGAAATCGGCGACATGCCGCTGGCCCTGCAAGCACGCCTGCTGCGGGTGCTGCAGGAGCGCCGCGTAGCACCCTTGGGGGCGGGCGACGAGCAGGACATCGACGTGGCGCTGATCTGCGCCACCCACCGCGACCTCAAGCGCCTGGTGCAGGAGCAGCACTTCCGTGAAGACCTGTTCTACCGGGTCAACGGCGTGTCGCTGCGCCTGCCGGCCCTGCGCGAACGCGACGACCTGGCGGCGATCATCCAAGGCCTGCTGGACAAGGCCGATGCGCGTGGCGTAACCCTCGACCCGGCGTTGACCGCGTTGCTCGAAGGCTTCGACTGGCCAGGCAACATCCGCCAGCTGGAAATGGTGGTGCGCACCGCCCTCGCCATGCGCGAGGATGGCGAGCAGGTGCTGACACTCGATCACCTTACCGACTGCCTGCTGGACGAACTCGCCAGCAGCGCAGCGCCCTCCGGCAGCCTCAAGGACAGTGAACTGGAACAGATTCGCGGTGCTCTGGCGCGCCACCAGGGCAACGTCTCGGCCGCCGCCGCGGCACTGGGTATCAGCCGGGCGACGCTGTACCGCAAGCTCAAGCAGTTGCGCGGCTGACGTGGGCGGCCTGTTCGCAAGGCTGGTGGATTCCAGCGACCCTGTACTCATGCGCCAGGCGTTGGCCTGGCTGTATGGTTTCGTGCGCCCACACCGACGTGCCATCGGCCTGTTGCTCGGCTTATCGCTGGGTGCATCGCTGCTGGCGCTGGCGCAACCCTGGCTGGTCAAGACCCTGATCGACGAAGGGCTGTTGGCCAAGGACTACCAGACCCTCTGGCACATGGCGGCAATCATGATCGGCGCGGGCCTGCTGGGCACTGTGCTGGCCGGCGTCAACCGCTACCTGCATACGCGCCTGTCGGGGCGCATCCTGTTCGCCTTGCGCGATGACCTTTACCGCCATCTGCAGCAATTGTCACCGACCTTCTACGGGCGGCGGCGTATCGGCGACATCCTTTCGCGGCTGGATGGCGATGTGGCAGAGATCCAGCGCTTTGCCGTGGACTCGCTGTTCTCGGCGGTGTCGGCGGTGATCGGCCTGGTGGGTGCGGTGACGTTGATGCTGATGCTGTCGTGGCAGTTGTCCCTGTTGCTGGCGGTGCTGGTGCCGATCGAGGTGCTGTGGCTGCGCTGGATGCGGCGCAAGGTGGAACGCGAAGTGCGCAACCTGCGTGAGCGCTCGGCGGATGTGTCGTCTTTTCTGGTCGAGACCCTGCCGGCGATGAAGTTCATCCAGGCGGCCGGCCAGCAAGGCCGGGAAGCAGGGCGCCTGGACCAGCTTGGGCAAGGTTACATGCGCCAGCTGCTGAAGGTGCAGGTGACCGAATTCTTCACCCAGGCCATCCCCGGCACGCTCACCTCGTGGTGCCGCGCCTGTGCGTTTCTGGTCGGTGGCTGGTGGGTGATCCAGGGTACTTGGCAGTTGGGCGCGTTGATCGCCTTTTCTACCTACATGGGCATGGCCGTGGGGCCGGTGCAGAGCCTGCTGGGCCTGTATGTGGCGGTGCAGCGCATGGCCGTGAGCCTGGGGCGGGTCATGGAGCTCAAGCGCGAAGCGGTGACCGTGCATCAGGCAGTCAATCCGCAGCCCATCCCCGATGGCCCAGGCGAGTTGCGCCTGGAGGCGCTGAGCTTTGCCCATGAGGGGCGCCAGGGTGCGGTACTGAACAACGTGCAGGTGAGCATCCCGGGTGGCCTGAAAGTCGCCATCAGCGGTGCCTCCGGCGTGGGCAAGTCAACCCTGATCGACCTGCTGCAGCGCTTCTACGACCCGGACGCCGGGCGCATCCTGCTGGACGGCGTCGACCTGCGCGACCTGGACCTGGCTGCGCTGCGCAGGCGAATCGCCGTGGTCAGCCAGGACATCGTGCTGTTCCGTGGCACCCTGGCGCAGAACCTGGCTTATGGCGTGCCCGAGGCCAGCCGTGATGAACTGGAGCGGGTGGTGCGCCTGGCGCGGCTGGACAGCCTGGTCGACAGCCTGCCGCTGGGCCTGGACGGCCTGCTGGGCGAGCGTGGCCAGCAGTTGTCCGGGGGGCAGAAGCAGCGTATTGCCATTGCTCGTGCAGTGTTGCAGGCCCCGGCGATTCTGGTGCTGGACGAGGCCACTTCGGCGGTGGATGAGGCCACCGAACGTGAAGTGATCGCGGCCATCGACCAGCTGTTCGCCGGCCGCACGCGCATCCTGATCAGCCACCGGGCTTCGACCCTGGCCGATGCCGACCTGCATCTGCAACTGCATGACGGTCAGTTGCAGGTACTGGCGCAGGAGGTGATCAAGCATGGGCACTGACGTGCGCGTTGGCATCATCGACAGCGGCTGCTCGCCGGAGCAGGCCAACGGCTTGCGGGACGCCCGCCGTTTCTGGCTGGAAGACGGCCAGTTGCGCGAAGGTGAAATGCTCCCCGACCAGCTTGGGCACGGCAGTGCGGTGCTCGCCAGCTTGCAACACGAGGCCGGTCCGGTGTCGGTGCTGGTGGCCCAGGTGTTCAGTGCTCAGGCCAGCACCAGTGCGTTGCAGGTGGCTGCCGCATTGCTGTGGCTGGTGGAGTCGGGGGCGACGCTGATCAACCTCAGCCTGGGCTTGCAGCAGGACCGGCCCGTGCTGCACCAGGCCTGTGCCGAGGCTTTGGCCGCGGGTGTGCTGTTGTGTGCATCCAGCCCGGCGCAGGGTGGGCCGGTGTTCCCGGCCAGCTACCCGGGTGTCATTCGGGTCACTGGCGATGCCCGCTGTGCACCGGGCCAGTGGTCGTGGCTGGGTACTCGACAGGCGGATTTTGGCGCTTACGTGGGGGCGGGTGAGCGGGCGGGTGCGAGCCTGGGTTGTGCGGCGTTGAGCGGGAAGATTGCCGCCTTGCTGCGTGATGCCCAGGGAATGGACCGCCAGCAAGTGCATGACTGGTTGCGTGAACATGCGGCCTTCAAAGGGCCCGAGCGGCGAGGTGGCCGCCATGGCTGAGCTGCGCATCGTGGTGCTGGGCGCCGGCCCTGCGGGGGCCGCCACGGCCATTGGCTTGCGGCGGCTGGGTTACACCGTGACGGTGGTGTCGGAGTGGCGCCGTTTCGCGGCAGTTGAAGGTGTTTCGCAGCGGGTGCTGGAGGGCTTGCGTCATGCAGGCCTGGGTGGGGCCTTGAGCCAGGCGGCCATGCCGGCCACCCGCCAGGTACGCTGGAACGGCCAGCACCTGCACATGAACCAGGAGTTTTTGCTCGACCGGCAACGTTTTGACCAGGCGCTGCGCGAAGACCTTCAGCGCGCAGGCGTGAGTGTGGTCGAGGCGCGGGTGCGTGAGGTCGTGCCGGGGGGCGGTCATCATGTGCGCCTGGACGATGGGCAGGTGCTGACTGCTGATTTCCTGGTCGAGGCTCGAGGCCGTCAGGCGCCCCTGGCCACAGACCGCCTGCGTGGGCCGGAAACGGTCAGCCTGCTCAATGTCTGGCAGGGTAGCCCGGGTGCGCCTGCGTCGGCGGTGGAGAGCCTGGAGGATGGCTGGGCGTGGATGGCACGGCTGGAAGATGGCCGCTGTTACTGGCAAGTCACCCAGGACGCTGCCGGGCTGCCGGCAAAGGCTGGGCTGGCAGCGTACTGCGTGGCGTTGCGGGGCCGCAGCGCGTTGGTCGCTGAACTGTTCGACGATCAGGCATTGATACCGGCACAGGTGCATGCACGCAGCAGTACCGCCATTCTGGCGGGTGAATGTGTCGGGCAGGACTGGATCCGGGTGGGGGATGCCGCCATGGCCGTTGACCCGCTGTCGGGCAACGGGATTTTTCAGTCGCTCTCTTCGGCATTGCAGGCGCCGGTGGTGATCAATACGTTGCTGCGCAGGCCTGAACGGGCCGAGCTGGCGCGGCAGTTTCACCAGCAGCGGGTCGAGCAGCTGTTCTTGCGTTTTGCCCGCATTGGCCGGGATTTTTATGCCCAGGAACAAAGCCGGGTGGGGCAACCGTTCTGGGCCCGGCGCCAGGGTTGGCCGGATGCGGAACCCCTGCATCAGGCGGCTGATTGGCAAGCGGTGCGGGTTGAGCGGCGGCCGGTGCTGCGTGACGGGCTGGTGGATGAAGCCGAGGTCGTGGTGACAGCGGATCAGCCGTTGGGGGTGTGGCATTTGCAGGGGGTGGAACTGGCGCCGGTGGTGCGACAAATGCGCAGTGGGCGGCCTGTTGAGGCGGTATTGTCGGGGCTTGCGGGTGAACAGCAGAGGAGCGTGCGGCGGTGGCTAAGGGAGCAGGGGTTGGCTTGGTTTGAGACCAGGAGGCGGTAAATCAGCCCTACTGGACACCGCACTTGAGGTTTGGGTCATGGGGGGGCACGTTCACTCTTACAGCCGTCTGATGTTATTGCTTAATGAGTAATTATCCCTGGGATGAAGAGCTAAGGCCTCCGTATTGCCTGGAGAAATTGTCACCGGATGGTAGAGAAATTTCTTATGGTTTTCTGAGCCTGGCTTGAAAGTGTTGGACTCGACAATTTCGATTGCATAGCGGTCAGGGGTATACACCTCACGGACGTGTACGGGGCCCTGATATCCCGTCACAGATGATTGAGTCTTGTTCATGAGTTGTTCCATCATCGAAAGTCCACCGCCATGAGGACGGTTTGCAGAGTAACAGGAGATTAGATGGATGGGTTGTTGGGAAGCATCGATGCCCAGCTCATCGTTGAGGGCCGCTAGCATCTTGGTACCCGATATCAGGTTACCCCGACTCATCTGAATTTTTCCTGGTGCTCCATGCCCGTAGATGTTCAAGACGAGCCCGGTGGGACTTGACAAGTCCGAGGTCCAGAAAACTGCAAGATCATCCAACCTCGCAGCCCAGCCTTCATAGCTAAAGGCTATTTTTCCGATACCGATGGGTTGATGCCCAGAAGGGTCTCGTAAGTTTATGGGGTCGCCCAACACGTAGGTATAGGCATTAATTCCACCCCGATCGAATGGAGCATCATGATCGGGACTTTGGAATCGCATAATAACCGGATTGTATAGCCTGTAGCCGTTGCCCAGAAGATAATTTCCCGTGAGTGTATCGCGGTATTCTCCTTTGAATCCGAAATGGATGGGGTTTTTCAGTCCGTCATGGCCATAAGGGGAATAGGCGATAGCTCTGCGTTCATGTTCAAAAACGGAGTTGGCCACGTCTGTTGGCATTAACGATGTACGCGGCAGCAAACCTGATTGCTGCAGTGCGAGCAGTTGCTCGCCCTGGCGAAAAGCTGTACGGGCAGTGGTTTTCTCGATGCAGCTATGTTGATGTGCGCCTTGATAAAAAAATCTCATGTCAATCTCCGGTTCTCTCAGAAAATCATCCATGGGAGATGAATGATGTGCAGCTTGAGAGACAAGAAGCTACTGGCAAAATTGACAGGGTCTATGGAGGCATTGCTTGCTGAAGCTCAGACCCCACTCGTTCGTGGCTCGATCAATACATTCACCCCGGTTGATTGTCGAGTGTTAAATTGCTACCTACATTGCCCGAAGATATTAAAGTCTGGGCGCGACAAGGCGGACCACGAGCGTATTACCCAATATATGGGGGGCTTCCTCGCGGTGTGCCGGTCAGGTACTGCAAGATGAAAAGTATGAGCAAAAAATTGGCGAGCCATTACGCTTGAGCGCCTGGTTTGGCAGATGTGCTGATGGGCCGCAAAGCGGCCCGGGATTTCTAATCAGAAAAAGGTCCCGACAATCAATTGCAGGTAAGTCCCGGTATCCCGCCCACCCAGCTGCGTACCGCCATTGGCCGCACTGCGCTCCGGCTTGTAGAACCCCACCACCGGGCTGATCAGCAAGTGGTCGTTGACCATCCATTCCACATACAGATCCAACTCGCGCCCGCCAAGGTTGCCCTGGTCGGTGTCCAGCGTGTCGAAGTCGAAGTACAGCGCGCCGACGGTCAGGTTGTCCCGTGGCTTGCCCTTCAGCGCTACATGGTGCACTTGGCTGTTCTTGTTGAACGGCCCGGCATAGTTGGCTGCCACTTCACCCTGGAACCAGGTGCCGTAACCCCGGCTGAGGCCATAGAACAGTGGGTCGAAGCCTTCGGAGAAGCGGCTGTAGCGGTAGGTGGTGGTGGGTGACCAGGGCAGTTGGGAGAAGGTCCAGCTGCCCTCCAGGTACCAGGCATTCTCGCGCCCGCCGGTCTTGTCCTGGGTCACGTACTCGGCGGCCAGCTCCAGGTCTTTGACGCCCAGGTTGCCGCGCCCGCGCAGGCTGGCGGTGTCCATGCCGTCGCGGTGTTCCAGGCCCATGATCTGCGCGTAGCGCTGGTCCACGTCGAGGCCGCGGATCCAGCTCAGGCCGACGGTACCGGTATCGGCGACGTGCTCCAGGTTGGCGACCGCCAGGGAAGTGTCGGCCTGGTAATGGTTGTCGGACTTCAACCACATCAGGTCACCGCGCCAGCCCTGGTTGCCACCCAGGCGCAGCACGGCGGTGCGGTCGAAGGCCTTGCGTGCGGCCAGGTAGTAGGCACCGCCGCGATCGAAGTTGGCCCCCAGGTCGACCTTGCCCAGGTTGACCGGGTCACCCTGGATCAGAAAACCATCACCCAGGGTGACGACCTGGCGGCCACCGGAAATGTCCACGCCATCTTCGCCCAGCGCCGGGAACAGGTTGGCCGAGCGCCAGCCCAGGTACAAGTCTTCGATGGCGGTACGGCGTTCGTCGCCCAAGGTCAGGCCGGCGGCGTCGCCATCGCCCCAGGTGGCGGAACTGAGCAGGCTGAAGGCCCCGTAGAGGGTGCCGCTATCGGCCAGGGTCTGGCTGCCGCTGAGGCCGTATTTGACGTAGCCTTCCTGCCAGGCGGTGCTGCCGGGTTGGCGGTTGCCGGCCTGGTTGAAGCTTTCGTCGCTGTGGAAGACGCCGAACAGGGCTTCGAGGTTGGCGTTAAGGGTGGTGCCATCGTGGTTGTACAGCTCGTAGGCTTGGCTGGCGGGGACGGTTAACAGCAGGGCCAATGTGCAGGCGAGTGTGTGCCTCATGGGTTTGCTCCATGGTTTTTATTGTTGTTTTTGTGTCGCCTGTACCGGCCTCTTCGCGGGTGAGTTCGCGCCCACAAGGCACGTGATACCGGGTGTAGGAGCGGGTTTACCCGCGAAGAGGCCGGTACAGGAGAAAGGATCAGAGCTTGATCAACACCGATTTCAGCTCGGTGTAGTGCTCGATGGCCGCTGAGCCCATCTCACGACCAACGCCAGACATCTTGTAGCCACCAAACGGCAGCGCCGGGTCCAGCGCGCTGTGGCAGTTGACCCACACCGAGCCGGACTTGATGCGCGGGATCATGCGGTGCACGGCGGCCAGGTCGTTGGACCAGATACTTGCACCCAGGCCGTAGGGATTGTCGTTGGCCATGCCGATCACTTCGTCGATGTCATCGAATGGCATCGCCACCAGTACCGGCCCGAAGATTTCTTCCTGTACCAGGCGGTGACGCTGGTCCACATCGACAATCACCGTCGGCTTGACGAAGTAGCCAGGCCCGAAACTTTCACCCCCGCAGGCGATGGTGGCGCCCATTTCGCGGCCAAGTTCGATGTAGCCGGTGACACGGTCCTGCTGCTTGGCCGAGATCAGCGGGCCCATCTGCACCGCAGGGTCCAACCCGCTGCCCAGCGTCATGCCATTGGCGATGCTGGCAATGTCTGCCACCACGTTGTCGAAGTGCTTGCGGTGCACGTACAGCCGCGAGCCGGCGCAGCACACCTGGCCCTGGTTGAAGAAGATCGCCGTGGCCGCACCGGCTGCGGCCTCCTGCAGGTTGGCGTCGGGCATGACGATGGTCGGCGATTTGCCGCCCAGTTCCAGGGTGACGCGGGTCATGTTGTCCATGGCCGCCTTGCCGATCAGCTTGCCGACCTCGGTGGAGCCGGTGAAGGTCAGTTTGTCTACGCCGGGGTGGCGGCTGAGCGCGGCGCCGGCGTTCAGGCCAGTACCGGTAACCACGTTGAACACGCCGGCCGGGTAGCCGGCCTCGTCGACCAGCTCGGCCAGCTTGAGCACGCTCAGTGGGGTTTCATCGGCAGGCTTGAGCACCACGGTGCAGCCGGTGGCCAGTGCCGGGCCGAGCTTCCAGCAGGCCAGCAGCAGTGGGAAGTTCCAGGCAACGATGGCGCCAACCACGCCCACTGCCTCGCGGCGCACGAAGCCGTGGAACTGGTCGTTAGGCATCAGCGGCATGGACGCTTCGACGGTGCTACCCTCGATCTTGGTGGCCCAGCCCGCCATATAGCGCAGGAAGTCGATGGCCAGTTGCACGTCCATCACCTGGGCCACGGCGGCGCTCTTGCCATTGTTCAGGCATTCCAGTTCGGCCAGCTGGCGCGCATCGCGCTCCATCAGGTCGGCCAGGCGCCACAGCAGGTTCTGCCGCTCGCGCGGGCGCATGCGGCTCCAGGGCGAGTCGTCGAAGGCCTGGCGCGCAGCGCGCACGGCGCGGTCGACATCTTCGGCCTCGGCGGCCGGCACTTCACCCAGCACCTCGCCGGTGGCCGGGTTGCGGAACGACAGGGTGCGACCGCTGGCGGCGTCCTGCCAGTCGGCACCGATGCGCATCTTCAGCTTGCGTTCGAGAAAGGCGCGGGTGGCGGGCAGGATGGGCAGTTCGGAAAGCATGGGGCTGTGCCTCTTGTCATTGGATGTGACGGGCACTGGCGCAATGGCCGTGCCAACCTGGGCCGATGGCCGCAAAGCGTTGTGGGCGTTGGGTTTTGCCTGAGCGCAAGGCTGCGATTGCCAGGTTGCGCTGTTGCACATTGAGACGGTGTGAGACGGTGGTGAAACAGTGGCTGTTCGGCCTCTTCGCGGGCCCTGTCTCAACATGAAACACCCTGTCGCGAAATGGCACGCTGCAAATGGCCATCCCGGCTCCTGGCCAAGCCCCGAAAACCGCTTAAAGGGTTGAAAGGAAACGCTTTTACCCTAACTGGCACAGTTCCTGTATCACAACCGTCACATGCACACCTGCTGTACCAAAGCGTGCGAAAACGATAAGAACAACAACCGTGGAGGTCTGACCTTGAAGACGACTCGACTCCGGCGGCATGCGGGCAAACTGGCGCTGGTCGCCGCCGCGCTGCTGAGCACCCAGGCCATGGCGGCCGAGCAGGGCCCGAGCCTGTTGCAGAACAAGTGCATGGGGTGCCATATCCCCGAAGGCAACGACACCTATAGCCGCATCAGCCACCAGCGCAAGACGCCGGAAGGCTGGCTGATGAGCATCGCCCGCATGCAGGTGATGCATGGCCTTCAGATCAGCGACGACGACCGTCGCACGCTGGTCAAATACCTGGCCGACAAACAGGGCCTGGCGCCCAGCGAAACCGATGGCGTGCGTTACGCCATGGAGCGTCGGCTCAATACCGCCGAGCACTTCGACACCCAGCTCAGCGAGACCTGTGGCCGTTGCCACTCGGGTGCCCGTGTCGCCTTGCAACGGCGCCCGGCCAAGGAGTGGGAACACCTGGTCCACTTCCACCTTGGCCAATGGCCGTCCCTTGAATACCAGGCCCAGGCGCGTGACCGCGACTGGCTGCCGATCGCCCTGCAGCAAGTGGTGCCGGACCTTGCCAAGCGCTTCCCGATGGACAGCGCGGTTTGGGACGAATGGCAGAAGGCCAAACCCAAGGCGGACGTACTGCCGGGGCAGTGGGCATTCAGTGGCCATATGCTGGCCAAGGGCGATGTACGTGGGGTGATGAGCGTCACGGCCGGAGAGGGCGATACCTTCAAGGTCGAGGTCAAGGGTGCTTACGCCGACGGTACACCGTTCAACGGCAGCGGCTCGGCCATCCTGTACAACGGTTATGAATGGCGGGGCAATGTGAAGGTTGGCGATGCCAACCTGCGCCAGGTGTTCGCCGCGCTGGATGGCGAAATGAAAGGCCGTATGTTCGAAGCCGATCACGATGAGCGCGGCCTGGACTTCAGCGCCGTAAAAGAAGGCAAGGCGCAGTTGCTGGCGGTACAACCGGCGTTCATCAAGGCCGGAGGTGAAAGCGAAATCACCCTGGTTGGCAGTGGCCTGACTGGCAAGCCGGACCTGGGTGCCGGGGTGGAAGTGACCGAAGTGCTGGAGCAGACCCCGACCCTGGTAAGGGTCAAGGCCCGTGCCGCGGCCGATGCCAGGCCAGGGCTGCGCGAGGTGGCGGTAGGTGCGCTCAAGGGCGTGAACCTGGCGGTTTACGACAAAGTCGATGAAGTCAAGGTCGTGCCGGCGTTCTCCATCGCGCGCATTGGCGAGAACGGTGCCTCCGTGCCGAAAGTGCAGGGGCGTTTCGAGGCCGAAGCCTGGGGCAAGGATGCCAATGGCCAGCCGCTGCGTATCGGCTACCTGCCGGCCAGCTGGAAGGTCGAGCCGTTCAACGAGCGTGCTGTCGAGGATGAAGACGTCAAGTTCGCCGGGCAGATGCAGGCCGACGGTGTGTTCGTGCCAGGCGGTGCCGGGCCCAACCCTGAGCGCAAGATGATGACCAACAACGCCGGTAACCTGAAGGTCATCGCCACACTGGCCGACGGTGGCCAGACCGGCGAAGGGCACATGATCGTCACCGTACAGCGCTGGAATAACCCGCCGCTGCCGTAACGGCAGGCTGCAACGGTTTTCCAACGGATCGATTATCGGGAGGTCGCCATGGGCGTACTACTGAACTTGGTCGAACGCAACCTGCACGAAGTACAGGTTGATGCCGACCGCATGCTGTTCCATATCCCCAGCAGTTCGCTGTTCACCGCTGACGCGGTGACCGGCGGCATCATCGACACCTTGCGCCAGCAGGGCTGCTCGGCCGAGGAGCTGATGCAGCGCCTTGGCCAGCAGTTTGCCGGCGACGATATCCAGGACACCCTGCGCGAGCTGATCGCGCTGGAGCTGGTCAGCGACGGCTCGCCGCTGACCCCGGAAATCGCCCTCAGGCAAGTCGAGCGCACCGCTCTTAACACCGTGGTGCTCAACGTCAACACCGGTTGCAACCTCAGCTGCACCTATTGCTACAAGGAAGACCTGGACAAGCCTTCCGCCGGCAAGAAGATGAGTACCGCCACCGCCGAAGCCTCGGTGGAGATGCTGCTCAAGGAATCACCCAACGAGCAGCGCTACAGCGTGGTGTTCTTCGGTGGCGAACCGCTGTCCAACCGGCCGTTGATCGAACACATGGTGGCTTACTGCGAGCGGCGGTTCGCCGAAGCGGGCAAGCAGGTGGAGTTCATCATGACCACCAACGCTACTTTGCTGACCGAAGAAATCATCGATTGGCTCAACGTCCACCGTTTTGGCCTGTCGATCAGCATCGATGGCCCCAAGACCGTGCACGACCGCAACCGTATCACCGTGGGCGGGCAGGGCACCTATGACGTGGTGCGGCGCAAGGCCGACCTGCTGCTGTCGCGCTACACCAGCCGGCCAGTGGGTGCGCGGGTTACGCTGACCCGTGGCATTACTGACGTTGAAACCATTTGGAACCACCTGTTCAACGAAATGGGTTTCGCCGAGGTCGGCTTTGCCCCGGTTACCTCTGGCGACATGGCCGACTTCAACCTCACTGGCGACGAGCTGGTGCAAGTCTTCGCCAACATGAAGGCACTCGGCCGGCGCTACTTGGAGGCGGCACTGGAGCACCGCAACATCGGGTTCTCCAACCTGCATCAGCTGATCACCGACATCCACGAAGGCCACAAGAAGGCCCTGCCGTGTGGCGCCGGGTTGAAGATGCTGGCAGTGGACCACGAAGGTGAGTTGAACCTGTGCCACCGCTTCACCGGCTCCAGCCTGCCCACCTTCGGTAACGTGCACCAGGGCGTGAAGCAGGCGCAGCTCAACGACTTCCTGTCGCAGCGCCTGGACCGCAGCAACACCGGCTGTGAAAGCTGTCGCATCCGCAACCTGTGCTCCGGCGGCTGCTATCACGAAAGCTATGCGCGCTACGGCGACCCGCAGCACCCGACGTATCACTACTGCGAGCTGATGCGCGACTGGGTGGACTTCGGCATTGAAGTCTACAGCCGCATCATGGCCGCCAACCCGGCCTTCATCGATCGCTACATCACCCCGCGGAAGGCGCACTGACATGAAGCACTTGAAGCCCCTGAACAACAAGGCGCGCATCCTGGAGCAGGCCGCCGCCGAAGACCGTGTCGAAGAAGTGATGGCAATGAGCGCGGTGGCCGGCTGCACGGCCACTACCGACCCCGGCTGGGAGGTGGACGCCTTTGGCGGCGTGAGCTCGCTGTGCCAGCCGATGGAGGCCGACCTTTATGGTTGTTCCGACCCTTGCTGGTGGCCGGCCCAGGTGCCGGACATGATGAGCACCTACCAGGACTGGAACGCCCAGGCGACCAACTCGGCAGAGGACTGGCGCAACCTCGGCACCGTGTTCCCGAAAGACAAGTGACGGCCCAACAAGAATGACAAGGGGAAACCGCATGAAAGCTGGACGCTGCGCGCCATTGGCGCTCACCATCGCCGCCATGGCTTGCGCCGGGCTGGCACAGGCCGACGACACTGGCCCGGCACTCAAGGCTGGCCACGAATACATGATCGTGACCAACTACCCGAACAACCTGCATGTGGTCGATGTGGCCAGTGACACGGTCTACAAGAGCTGCCGGATGCCGGACAAGTTTGGCCCTGGCACCGCAATGATGGCGCCGGACAACCGCACCGCCTACGTGCTCAACAACCATTACGGCGACATCTACGGCATCGACCTGGACACCTGCAAGAACACCTTCCACGCCAACCTGTCCAGCGTAGCCGGTGAAGTCGGCCGCTCGATCTATTCGTTCGCCATCAGCCCAGACGGCAAAGAGGTGTATGCCACGGTCAACCCGACCCAGAGGCTGAACGACCATTACGTGGTCAAGCCACCCCGGCTGGAGGTGTTCAGCACCGCCGATGGCCTTCAGGCCAAGCCCGTACGCACCTTCCCGATGCCGCGCCAGGTGTACCTGATGCGCGCCTCCGACGATGGCAGCCTGTACGTTGCCGGGCCGGACATTTACAAGATGGACGTGAAGACCGGCAAATACTCGGTAGCCCTGCCGTTGCGCAACTGGAACCGCAAAGGCTACAGCGCCCCGGATGTGCTGTACTTCTGGCCGCACCAGAGCCCGCGCCATGAGTTCACCATGCTGTACACCATTGCCAGGTTCAAGGATGACAAGCAGGACCCTGCCACCGCCGAACCGCTGTATGGCTACCTGAGCATCGACCTGAAGACCGGCAAGACCCAGACCCAGGAGTTCGCCGATCTGACCGAGCTGTACTTCACCGGCCTGCGCTCGCCCAAGGACCCAAACCAGATCTACGGCGTGCTCAACCGCCTGGCCAAGTACGACATCAAACAGCGCAAGCTGATCAAGGCGGCTAATCTGGAGCACACCTACTACTGCGTGACGTTCGACAAGAAGGGCGACAAGCTTTACCTGGGCGGCACCTTCAATGACCTGGCGGTGTTCAACCCAGATACGCTGGAAAAGGTGAAGAACATCAAGTTGCCGGGTGGTGACATGTCTACCACGACGCCGCAGGTGTTCGTTCGCTAAACCGGTGTGTGCTTCTTCGCGGGTAAACCTACAAAGGACGGCGCCACATTTGAGGCCGGTGGAGGTTTTTGTAGGAGCGGGTTTACCTGCGAAGAGGCCAGCACAGAAAACACAAGAACAACAAGAGAACGCCCATGCCCCAGCCAAGCTACACCCAGGGCAACCAGGACAAGCCCCTGCTGACCCAATGCATCGGCGACGCCTTCGACGCCACCGTGGCCCGCTTCCCCGAGCGTGAGGCGCTGGTGGTTCACCATCAGGCCCTGCGCTACACGTGGCGGCAACTGGCCGACGCCGTCGACCAGCACGCCCGCGCGCTGATGGCCCTGGGCGTGCAGCCCGGTGACCGTCTTGGCATCTGGGCACCCAACTGCGCCGAGTGGTGCATTACCCAGTTTGCCAGCGCCAAGGTTGGCGCGATCCTGGTCAACATCAACCCGGCCTACCGTTCCAGCGAACTGGACTACGCCCTTGGCCAGTCCGGCTGCCGCTGGGTGATCTGTGCCGATGCGTTCAAGACCTCCGATTACCACGCCACGCTGCAGGGCCTGCTCCCGGGCCTGGCCAACGGCCAACCGGGCGCGCTGATCTGCGAGCGCTTCCCCGAGCTGCGTGGCGTGGTCAGCCTGGCGCTGTCGCCACCGCCGGGCTTCCTGGCTTGGCACGCATTGCAGGCCCGTGCCGAGGTTGTCAGCGGCGAGGCCCTGGCTGCGCGCCAGGCACAACTGCGTTGCGACGATCCGATCAACATCCAGTACACCTCAGGCACCACCGGTTTCCCCAAGGGGGCCACCCTTAGCCACAGCAATATCCTCAACAACGGGTACATGGTCGGTGAAAGCCTGGGCCTTACCGAGCACGATCGGCTGGTGGTGCCGGTGCCGCTGTACCACTGCTTCGGCATGGTCATGGCCAACCTTGGCTGCATGACACACGGCAGCGCACTGATTTACCCCAGCGATGCCTTCGACCCGCTGGCCACGCTGCGGGCAGTGGCGCAGGAAAAAGCCACTGCGCTGTATGGCGTGCCGACCATGTTCATTGCCGAACTGGACCATCCGCAGCGTGGAGAGTTCGACCTGTCGAGCCTGCGCACCGGGATCATGGCCGGCGCGACCTGCCCGATCGAGGTGATGCGCCGCGTGATTGGCGAGATGCACATGGCCGAAGTGCAGATTGCCTATGGCATGACCGAGACCAGCCCGGTGTCCTTGCAGACCGGTGCCGCTGACGACCTGGAGCGTCGCGTGACCAGCGTCGGTCGCACCCAGCCCCGGCTGGAGAGCAAGGTGGTGGACGCCGAAGGCAACACTGTCCCGCGTGGCGAGATCGGCGAACTGTGCACCCGCGGCTACAGCGTGATGCTGGGTTACTGGAACAACCCCAAAGCCACCGCCGAGAGCATCGACGCAGAGGGCTGGATGCACACCGGCGACCTGGCGGTGATGGACGAGCAGGGCTATGTGCGTATTGTCGGACGTAGCAAGGACATGATCATTCGCGGCGGCGAGAACATTTATCCGCGCGAGCTGGAGGAGTTCTTCTTCACCCATCCGGCGGTGGCCGATGTGCAGGTGATTGGCGTGCCGTGCAGCAAGTACGGTGAAGAGATCGTGGCCTGGGTGCGGCTGCATCCGGGGCATGCTGTCAGTGAGGACGCGTTGCGTGAGTGGGCGAGGGCGAGGATTGCGCACTTCAAGGTGCCCAGGTACTTCCGTTTTGTCGACGCGTTTCCGATGACGGTTACGGGCAAGGTGCAGAAGTTCCGGATGCGCGAGATCAGTGTTGAAGAGCTGTCTGCCAGATGACCTTTTACGTGCCCAAGGTGAACGCCTTGCTCAAGATTCGAACATCCTGCGCGGTCGCCCGTAGGAGCGGGTTCACCCGCTAAAGGGCCGGCCCTGCTGGCCAGTGAACTACCTGTGTTAACGGTGTCATGCCCTCAGTCCTGCAGCCGTTCCGGGCTGTTGAAGTTGCTTAGCCGGCGATCACTCTCGGCGCACTCCAGCCCCTGCACCGCCTCGCGCAGCAAGGCCTTCTGCAAACTCCGCTCACCCGCTGCCCAGGCCTGCTCCAGCGCCGGCAACACCCGCTTGGGCAGTACGCTGAACATCGGCTGCCAAAAACCACCCTGACGCACCATTGCCGCGCTGTTACCGGCCACTGCCAGCCGCAGCAGGCCCTCGATCAATTCGCGATCAACCAGCGGCGCATCGCAAGCCAGCACCACCACCCACCCATGACGTGCCACCTTGAGCCCGGCAATCACCCCCGCCAGCGGCCCTGGGAAGTCGGCTTCTGCATCGCCCACCAACCGGTCGGCGTATGCCCGGTAATCCGCCTGGTTGCGATTGCAGGAAATCACCAGGTCGTCGCTCAGTGGCCGCACCACTCGATGAACATGTGCAATTAACGGCTCGCCTCGCCAGTCCACCAGGCCCTTGTCACGGCCGCCCATGCGCTGGCCGCGGCCACCGGCGAGAATGAGGATGGAGCAGGGGGGGCGTGCATCAGGCATGAAAAAGGGTTCCGGGCAGTCATTGCCGGGAACCCTCCCATTTCACGCGGGGCTTGTCCAGTCAGCTTTCGCGGGGCACGGGTTGCCCGTCGCTGTCATGCGCCTGGCGTCGCCGGGACAGGCGCATCACCACCACGAAGAACACCGGCACGAACACCACTGCCAGCGTGGCGCTGAGCATGCCGCCGATCACCCCGGTGCCAATCGCTTGCTGGCTGGCAGAGCTTGCGCCGCTGGCGATGGCCAGGGGCACCACGCCGAGGATGAACGCCAGCGAAGTCATCACGATCGGCCGCAGGCGCAGGCGAGCCGCTTGCACGGCGGCGTCGACGGCGTCCACGCCCTGGTCTACCAGATGTTTGGCAAACTCGATGATCAGGATGGCGTTCTTCGCCGACAGGCCAATCAGCGTGATCAGGCCAACCTTGAAGAAAACGTCGTTGGGCATACCGCGCAAGGTCACCGCCAGCACCGCACCGAGCACGCCGAGCGGAACGACCAGCAGCACCGCAGTCGGGATCGACCAGCTTTCGTACAGCGCAGCCAGGCACAGGAACACCACCAGCAGCGACAGCGCCATCAGCAGGGGGGCCTGGCTACCGGACAGCCGCTCCTGCAATGACAGGCCGGTCCATTCCAGGCCGGTACCGGCCGGTAGCTGCGCCACCAGCCGCTCGACTTCGGCCATGGCTTCGCCCGAGCTGTAGCCGGCGGCTGGCTCGCCAGAGATCGACACCGCCGGGTAACCGTTGTAGCGGGTCAGTTGCACCGGGCCGCTGACCCACCTGGCCTGAACGAACGCACCCAGTGGCACCATCTTGCCGCTGTCGTTGCGCACGTGAATGTTCAGCAAGTCTTCAACCTGGCTGCGCTGGTCACCTTCGGCCTGCACCACCACCCGCTGCATACGGCCCTGGTTGGGGAAATCGTTGACGTAGCTGGAGCCTACGGCCACGTCCAGCACCGTGCCGATATCGGCAAACGACACGCCCAGTGCATTAGCCTGGCGGCGGTCGATTTCCAGTTGCACCTGCGGGCTTTCCGCCAGCGAGGCTTCGCGCACGTTGGTCAGCACCTTGCTTTTGCTGGCGCTTTCGAGCAACTGGTCACGGGCTGCCATCAGCTCGGCGTGGCCCATGCCGCCACGGTCCTGAAGGCGAAATTCGAAACCGGTAGACTCACCGAGGCCGTCGATGGGGGGCGGCAGCACCGAATAGGCTATCGCGTCCTTGAGCTGGGTGAAGGCCATGGTCGCGCGGTCGGCGATCGACTGGGCGCTGTCGTCGGCGCCGCGCTCGGACCAGTCCTTGAGGGTGGTGAAGGCCAGCGCCGCGTTCTGCCCGCTACCGGAGAAGCTGAAGCCGAGGATCAAGGTGGTGTTGCCCACGCCCGGTTCTTCGGCGTTGTGCGCCTCGATCTGCGCGGCTACCTGTTCGGTGCGCATGCGGCTGGCGCCCGGCGGCAGTTGAATGTCGGTAATGGTGTAGCCTTGGTCTTCGGTGGGCAGGAACGCCGTAGGCAGCTGGCTGAAACCGTAGCCCAGCACCGCCAGCAGCACCGCGTACACCAGCAGGTAGCGGCCGCTGCGCTTGAGCGCCTGCACCACCCAGCGCTGGTAGCCGTTGCTCATGCGTTCGAAGCGGCGATTGAACCAGCCGAAGAAGCCTTTGCGTTCATGGTGCTCGCCCTTGGCCACGGGTTTGAGCAAGGTGGCGCACAATGCCGGGGTCAGGCTGAGGGCGAGAAACGCCGAGAACAGGATCGACACCGCCATCGACAGCGAGAACTGCTGGTAGATCACCCCCACCGAGCCTTGCATGAAGGCCATGGGCAGGAATACCGCCACCAGCACCAGCGTGATGCCAACGATTGCACCGCTGATCTGGCCCATGGCCTTGCGTGTGGCGTCCTTGGGCGGCAAGCCTTCTTCGGCCATGATGCGTTCGACGTTCTCCACCACCACAATGGCATCGTCGACCAGAATGCCGATGGCCAGTACCATGCCGAACAGTGTCAGCACATTGACCGAGAAGCCCATGGCCAGCATCACGGCGAAGGTGCCCATCAATGCCACTGGCACGACCAGGGTCGGGATCAGTGTGTAGCGCAGGTTCTGCAGGAACAGGAACATGACTGCGAACACCAGCAGCATGGCTTCGAACAGGGTGTTGATGACCTGCTCGATCGACACCTTGACGAACGGCGAGGTGTCGTAGGGGATGTCGTACTTGACGCCTTCCGGGAAGTAGCGCGCCAGGTCCTGCATCTTCGCCCGTACCAGGGTAGCGGTTTCCATGGCGTTGGCGCCGGGTGACAACTGCACGCTGAAGGCCGTGGCCGGTTTGCCGTTCAGGCGCGTGCCGTACTGGTATTCCTGGGCGCCGATTTCAACCCGGGCGACATCCCCGATGGTGACCGTGGAGCCGTCCGGGTTGGCACGCAGGACAATGGCAGCAAACGCTTCGGGGCTGCTCAACTGGCCTTTGACCACCACGTTGGCGGTGATTTCCTGGGTGCTGCGGCTGGGCAGATCGCCGATGCTGCCAGGGGCCACCTGGGCGTTCTGCGCGGCGATGGCTTCGGCCACATCGTTGGGTGTGAGGTTGAAGCCAATCAGCTTGCGCGGGTCGATCCAGATGCGCATGGCGCGTTCGGAGCCATACAACTGGGCCTTGCCGACGCCCTTGAGGCGGCGGATTTCGTCCATCACGTTACGTGCCAGGATGTCCGACAGCGCGGTTTCATCGAGTTTGCCGTCTTCGGAGGTGAGGGTGGCCAACAGCAGGAAGCCGGTGGACACTTTCTCCACCTGCAGGCCTTGCTGGGTGACCGGGCGTGGCAGGCGCGACTCGACCACCTTCAGGCGGTTCTGCACGTCGACCTGGGCCAGGTCCGGGTGGGTGCCCGGGGCGAAGGTGGCGGTGATGGTGGCGCTGCCCAGGCTGCTCTGCGACTCGAAGTACAGCAGGTTGTCGGCGCCATTGAGCTCTTGCTCGATCAGGCCGACCACGCTTTCGTCCATGGTCGCCGCCGAGGCGCCTGGGTACACGGCGTAGATTTCCACCTGCGGCGGTGCCACGTTGGGGTACTGGGCGACCGGCAGCTGCGGGATGGCCAGCGCGCCGGCCAGCAGGATGAACAGTGCGACCACCCAGGCGAATACCGGGCGATCGATGAAGAATTGCGGCATGAATCAGGCCCTCACTGGCCGGTATGCTGTGCGATGGGCGGGGCAGCGGGTGCGTTGTCGACCTGCACCTGGTCACCGGCCTTGACGTGCTGCAGGCCTTCGACCACCACCCGTTCGCCGGCCGCCAGGCCCTCGCTGACGACCCAGCGGTCGCCTTGGGCGCTGCCCAGTACAACCTGGCGGTCGCTGACCCGGGCGTGCTGGTCTACCACCAGCACCTTCGGCACACCGGCGCTGTCACGCAGGATGGCGCGTTGCGGCACGCTCAGGCCCTTGGGTTGCACCGCTTGCTCCAGGCGTACCCGCACGTAGCTGCCAGGCAGCAGGTCGAGGTCCGGGTTGGGGAACTCGCTGCGCAGGGTGATCTGGTTGGTGCTGGGATCGACGCTGATGTCGGAGAACAGCAGCTTGCCCGGTAGCGGGTAGGCGCTGCCGTCATCCTGGATCAGCGTGGCGCGTGCCTGGCCGTCGCCCACCTGCTGCAATTCGCCAGCGCGCAGGGCGCGGCGCAGCGCGTTGAGCTCACGGGTAGACTGGGTGACATCGGCATGGATCGGGTCCAGTTGCTGGATGGTCGCCAGCGGGGTGGTTTCGTTTTGCCCGACCAGCGCGCCTTCGGTGACCTGGGCGCGGCCGATACGGCCGGAGATCGGCGCGGTCACAGTGGCATAGCCGAGGTTCAGCCGGGCGCGCTCCAGCGCCGCCCTGGCTTCGGCCACTTCGGCATCGGCCTGCAGGAAACTGGCCTTGGCGTTGTCGTATTCCTGGCGGCTGACGGCTTTGTCGTCGACCAGCTCGCGGTAGCGCTGCTCTTGCAGGCGCGCCTGGTACCGGGTGGCCTCGGCCTTGGCCAGCGTGGCGCGGGCGCTGTCGTGGTCGGCCTTGAACGGTGCCGGGTCGATCAGGAACAGTACATCACCCTGCTTGACGTCGCTGCCTTCGCGGTACACCCGCTTGAGCACCACGCCTGCGACCCGCGCACGCACTTCGGCGGTGCGTGGCGCGAGGATACGGCCGCTGAGTTCGCTGCTGATGGCCAGTGGCTGCAGTTGCAGGGTTTCCACGCGCACTTGCGCAGTGGGGGCCTGGTCGTCTGGCTCGGTGCTGTCGCTGCAGCCGGCCAGGGACAGGCTCAGCAATGCCATGAGCGCCAACGGGCGCAGGCACGGGGAGAGGGTAGTAGGCATGCGGATCTTCCGATGATGACCGTGTATATGCTAAGGCAGACGCTGCCTGGGCGGCTGTTAATACCTGTAGGGCGAGTGTGAAAAAGTGTGAAGAATGATCCTGTCGAGTGGTTGGGTTCTATATTCTGCATGGGCCTGTGCTGGCCTCTTCGCGGGTGAACCCGCTCCTACGGGGACCTGCAGGAGCGGGTTTACCCGCGAAGTGCTCTCCACAGGCTTACTTCAACCCAGACGCCCAAGCACCTATGCCGAATATTTTCCTGGTCGAAGACGACAGCGCCCTGTCCGAGCTGATCGCCAGCTACCTGCAACGCAACGACTTCCATGTCCAGGTGATCGCCCGGGGCGATCATGTACTGGACGAGTACCGTCGGCAAAGGCCTGACCTGGTCATCCTTGACCTGATGCTGCCGGGCATCGATGGCCTGCAGCTGTGCCGGCTGCTGCGCCAGGAGTCGCAGACTCTGCCAATCCTCATGCTGACGGCCCGCGACGACAGCCATGACCAGGTGCTTGGCCTGGAAATGGGGGCCGACGACTACGTGACCAAACCCTGTGAGCCACGCGTGCTGCTGGCCCGCGTGCGCACGCTGCTGCGCCGCAGCAGTGTCAACGAACCGCGCCTGGAAAACGACCTGATCCTGATTGGTGGCCTGCGCATCGACCTGGCCGAGCGCACGGTGAGTTGGCGCGGCGAGGAGGTGGAGCTGTCCAGCGGCGAGTACAACCTGCTGGTGGTGTTGGCGCGCAATGCCGGTGAGGTGATGAACCGCGACCGTATCCTGCAACAACTGCGCGGCATCGAGTTCAATGGCACCGATCGCTCCGTTGACGTGGCCATTTCCAAACTGCGGCGCAAGTTCGACGACAACGCCGGCGAAGCGCGCAAGATCAAGACCGTGTGGGGCAAGGGCTACCTGTTCAGCCGTGTCGAGTGGGAGTGCTGATCGGCCATGCTCAAGATCCTGGTGCGGTTGTACCTGGTGATCATCGTCGCCTACGCCGGCGCATTGCTGTTCATCCCTGACACCATTGTCGGCCTGTTCCGCGACCGGTTCATGGCCTACAACCTGGACCAGGCCAAGGGTGTACAAGCGTTGATCGTGCGCCAGTTCCGCCAGGCCCCGCGCGAGCAGTGGCCAGCGGTGGAGCAGGAACTGGCCAGTGATTTCGCGCCGCTGGAACTGCAGCTGCTGCGCAGGGATCAGGCCGGTTTGAGCGATGAGGAGCAGGCGCGCCTGGAGCATGGCCTGTACGCAGTGCGCATTGCCGAGTGGGGCTATTACGAGACGGTGCTGGCGCCGCTGGACAAGGAGTGGCTGGTACGCCTGCATTCCCCGCCAGACCCGCTGGACATCAACGTGCTGTCGTGGGGCGTGACCGTATTGATTGGTGCAGCCATGCTGGGTTGCCTGCTGCTGTGGGTTTGGCCGCACTGGCGTGATCTGGAGCGCCTCAAGGAGACCGCTCGGCGCCTGGGCCAGGGGCAGATGGCTGAGCGTACGCACATTTCGCCTCACTCCAACATTGGTGAGCTGGCCGGGGTATTCGACACCATGGCCAGTGACCTGGAACGCCATGTCAACCAGCAGCGTGAACTGCTCAATGCGGTATCGCACGAGTTACGCACGCCACTGACCCGGCTGGACTTCGGCCTGGTGCTGCTGTTCGACGAAGTGCCGCCAGCCAGCCGCAAGCGCCTGCTGGAGCTGGTCGGGCATGTGCGCGAGCTGGATGAACTGGTGCTGGAGCTGCTGTCCTACAGCCGGTTGTACAATGCCGATCAGGCGCGAGAGCGGGTGGAGGTATCGCTGCTGGAGCTGGTCGACAGTGTGCTTGGGGGCTTTGCCGAGGAACTCGATGGCCGGGGTATCCAGTGGGAAGTGCGCGCCGAGGGTGAGTTGCCGCGCTTTGTACTGGACCCGCGACTGACGGCGCGCGCGGTGCAGAACCTGGTGCGCAATGCCATGCGCTATTGCGATGAAAGCCTGTTGCTGCGCCTGCGCCTGGAAGCCGATGGCGCCTGCTTGCTGACGGTTGAGGATGACGGGATTGGCGTCCCTGTGGAGGAGCGCGAGCGGGTGTTCCAGCCGTTCTACCGTCTGGACCGCAGTCGCGATCGCAACACCGGTGGTTTTGGCCTGGGGTTGGCCATCAGCCGCCGGGCGATCGAGGGGCAGGGTGGTACCTTGACCCTGGCGCAGTCGGCGCTGGGTGGGGCGCAGTTCAGGATTCGTTTGCCCGCCGGATGATGTTTCACCTGGTCTGCCAACTGGCTTGATCCCAACGCAAAGCGGTCTTGGCTTCATGCAACACCTGGGCAGGGACGGCGCCGCCACGCGTTGTTCGGCCCCAGCGGGTCCAGCCCTTCAACGCCTATGGCGAACGCTTTACCTCACAGCCGGGCGGCCACGCGCGAAGTTGTCCAGCGTTCGGGCTTTTTCTTGGGGGCTACATCTTGTAGCTTTACAGGTCGTTCATTCAGGGAGCTGAACATGCAAGGCAAGGCCCGCAAGATCGTCCAGGCCATTCTCTATGAGGCCATCGCCGTCGCCTGTGTGGCGCCCGCGCTGGAGCTGGCGTTCGGCGCCGGCATGGCGCAGTCGACCGTGCTCTCGGTGCTGATGTCGGGTATCGCGATGAGCTGGAACATGGGCTACAACTGGGTGTTCGAACGTTGGGAAGCACGCCAGCACAAGCGTGAGCGCACCTTCTTGCGGCGCCTGCTGCACGCGCTGGGTTTCGAGGGTGGGCTGGTGGTGATTCTGCTGCCGCTGGTGGCGTACTGGCTGGACGTGAGCCTGTGGGCGGCACTGCTGACCAACCTGGCGCTGTT
The DNA here is from genome assembly GCF_058782925.1 of Pseudomonas sp. FW305-E2. NCBI lineage: Bacteria > Pseudomonadati > Pseudomonadota > Gammaproteobacteria > Pseudomonadales > Pseudomonadaceae > Pseudomonas > Pseudomonas sp. FW305-E2. Next base: position 63,431 of record NZ_JBYSYE010000020.1, read on the forward strand.
CGTGTTCTTCTTCGTTTACGCCTTTGTCTTCCAGTGGGGCTTCGACAAGGTGTTCGATGTGCCGCTTTCGGCGCAGCAGGCCAAGTGTTGACTTCTGGCCGCGAGGCAGGCTAAGTTCCTACCCATGAACACATTCCCGCACGTGAACGCCATTATTATTACCGCCATTATCAGCTTGGCGGGCTAGCGCGTACGTGCACCGAACCCGCCCTGGAGGCGGGTTTTTTCTCTCTGACTCCTGGGCAACGTAAAAACAGCCAAGGAGTCATCGATGACCAGCTTCAGTGTCCCTCGTACTACCGTCACCCCCCAGCAACTGCTGTCGGAGCAGGTGCGGCGCATTCTTGCCGCGCCGGTGTACGACCTGGCCATCGAAACGCCCCTGCAAGCGGCCCCGGCCTTGTCTGCCGCCCTGGGCAACCAGGTGTTGCTCAAGCGCGAAGACCTGCAGCCTACGTTTTCGTTCAAGATCCGCGGTGCCTACACCCGCCTGTCGCGTCTGACCGATGTGCAGCGTGAGCGCGGGGTGATCACCGCTTCGGCGGGCAACCATGCCCAGGGCGTGGCCTTGGCGGCATCGCATCTGGGTATCAAAGCAACGATCGTCATGCCCACCACCACGCCATCGTTGAAAGTGGAAGGCGTGCGTTCGCGCGGCGGGCATGTGGTGCTGCATGGCGAGAGCTTCCCGCATGCGCTGGCCCATGCACTGAAGCTGGCCGACAGCGAAGGCGCGACCTTCGTGCCACCGTTCGATGACCCGGATGTGATCGCCGGGCAGGGTACCGTGGCCATGGAAATCCTCCGTCAGCGCCCGGGGGCGCTGGACGCGATCTTTGTGCCCGTGGGCGGTGGTGGGTTGATCGCCGGGATCGCCGCCTATGTGAAGTACCTGCGCCCTGAGGTGAAGGTGATCGGCGTCGAACCGGTGGATTCCAACTGCCTGCAGGCTGCCATGGCCGTCGGCGAACGCGTGATCCTGCCGCAGGTCGGCACCTTTGCCGATGGCGTGGCGGTGGCGCAGATCGGCGCCCATTGCTTCGAGCTGTGCCGCCACTTCGTCGACGAGGTGGTGACGGTGAGCAGTGACGAGCTGTGCGCGGCGATCAAGGATATCTACGACGACACCCGTTCGATCACCGAGCCGTCCGGGGCCTTGGCTGTGGCCGGGATCAAGAAGTACGTGGCGCGTGAAGGTGTGCAGGGGCAGACCCTGGTGGCCATCGACTCCGGGGCCAACGTCAATTTCGACCGCTTGCGCCACGTGGCCGAGCGGGCCGAGCTGGGCGAGCAGCGCGAGGCGATCATCGCCGTGACAATTCCGGAACAGCCGGGCAGCTTCCGGGCCTTTTGCCAGGCACTGGGCAAGCGGCAGATCACCGAATTCAACTACCGTTTCTACCCTGGCAAGGAGGCGCGCCTGTTCGTGGGCGTGCAGACCCACCCGGTGCACGACCCACGTGAGCAGTTGCTGGCCAGCCTGCGGGAGCAGGGGTACAGCGTGCTGGACCTGACCGACAACGAGCTGGCAAAGCTGCATGTGCGCCATACCGTGGGCGGGCATGCCGCGTCAGGGGCTGATGAGCGGGTCCTGCGCTTCGAGTTTCCCGAACGGCCAGGGGCGTTGCTGGGGTTTCTGGAGCGGTTGGGCAAACGTTGGAACATCAGCCTGTTCCATTACCGCAACCATGGTGCGGCGGAGGCGCGGGTGTTCGCTGCTTTGGAAGTGCCAGCGGACGAATTGGCGAGCTTGCCGTTGACGCTGGACGAGATGGGGTACCGGTATTGGGACGAGACTGACAACCCGGCGTACAAGCTGTTCCTGGGCTGAGGCACCTGTGTGGCCAATGCAGGCGTGTCTAGCCGCTTGCTTGCCGCCTTTGTTCGCAGCGTGATCGCCCGGTCCAAAGGGCAGGGCGATCTCCTGCAAGAAACTGCGCGAGCCAACGAGTGGGTTTCAACGCTCGCGCATGAAAAAGCCGGCAACGAACTTGCGGAATGTTTCCAGGCTTTTGAAGTCGGCGTAGCGCTTGAAGTTCTCGGTATCCGGCTCGGGGCCGATGGGCTGTTCCAGCAGCGACACTGACAACACCCGGTCCTGGTCCGAGGTCAGCACCAGCTCATCCATCACCTGCCCACCGATCACGGGGCGACGCATCTGCACTTTCACCCCTTTACTGGCCATCCAGTCGATCAGCGACACCAATGCCTTGAGCGGCTCGCGCTCTTCATCGCGGTACACCGGGAACAGGTGGGCGCGCGACAGCACGGGCACACTGGCCACATGAATCAGCTCATAGAAATGGCTGCCGGCGCTGGTCGGCGAGTAGATCATCAGCGCCAGCAACGGCCCGGTGGTGCGGCTCCCGCCCCAGTACAGGTGATGCCCCTGGAAGTCGAAGCCGTCCTCGCTGCGGTTGTTGAACAACTTGCGCCCTTTGATCTGGTCGACGCAGTCCAGCAGCAGACCGTGGCGGCGGTGGTTGCCGAACACAGACGCTTCGCGCAGGCGGGACTTGAGCATCATCATGTGCTTCATGTCCAGGCGGGTTTCCAGGTAGTTGCTGGCGGGCACCCGCTCCAGCAACGGATAGCGGCTGGCCACGCTGCGCAACTCGGCAAACTGCGTGGTCAGGTCTTTTTTCAAGTGGGTGGCGTAGAGGTTGAGCCCGCTGGTTTCAATCCAGGTTAGCAGCAGTGACAGCAGGCGCTGCTGTTCGCGTCTGTCGTTGCCGTCGCCGGCGCCACCGGCCGTGCCAGCACGGAAGTCGCTGATCAGGCGCAAGGGTGTATCGGGTGGCAGCCAGGCGGCAGGTGGTGCGGGGTCGTTTTCACGTTCGGCGGCTTCCCGCTCGTCCTTGGTGAACGGGCAGCCAGGCGCGTGCTCGGCGGTGCCTGGGTTGTTCTTGAGGAAAAGTGTGCCGGTGCTGCCGTTGAGGGTGACATTGAGCACCGGCAAGGCATCGTTGCGGCAGTCGCAAGCCAGCCACTGGTTGGCGTTGCGTACTTTCATCAGTAGCTGGTTGGCCTGTAGCAGGCGCGGGCCGGCGAGGCTGCCGGTGGCAAAGCCGACCAGCAGTTCCTCTTCAGCGGGGGTCAGGCTGCGCACCTGGGTGGCGGTTTTGTCGATGATTCGCATGAAGCAGCTCCAAGCTACGAGCCTCAAGCTTCAAGCAAAGTCGCGCGGCTTTCAACTCGCCGCTTGGCTACCGCCGAACATCTTCGCGGCACGGGCGCGAATCTCGTCGGGGGTCAGGTCCTCTTTGTGGGTGGACACGAACCAGATGTTGCCAAACGGATCTTTCAGGGTGCCGCTGCGGTCACCGTAAAACTGGTCGGTCAAGGGATGTAACTGGATGCCCCCGGCGGCCAGGGCCTGGGCGTAAACCTTGTCGCAGTCTTCAACATACAAGTGCAGGCCAACACCCGCACCGCTGAGCTTCTGGCTGGCGGTGAGGCCGCCTTCCATGTCGCAGGGGTCGCCCAGCATCAGCGACGAATCGCCGATTCTCAGTTCGGCATGGCCAACGCGACCGCCCGGGGCATCGAGGCGGAACATTTCCTTCGCGCCAAAGGCTTGCTTGTAGAACTCGATGGCCTTGGCGGCGTCGTTGATGGCCAGGTAGGGCGTGATGCTGTGCTGGCCTTCGGGGATGGGTTTGACTGCCATGTTCGACTCTCCTGTGCAATGGGCGCCGAAAGGCGCCCTGTTGCTTAGAGTCGTTCGCCCAGATGGAAAATCGACAGTGACGCTAGATCGATTGTCTATAAGCGCGGCGGTCAGAAGATGTAGTCGGTGGTCAGGAAGCTTGACTGGCGGTTGCGAATGATCTCGCTGATCAGCGCTTTGTTGGCCTCCTGGAAGCGGGTGGCGACCAGCGTCCGGATGGAGAACACACGCAAAGCGTCATCCACCGAGAGCGTGCCCTCGGCGCTGTTCTTGCGGCCGTTGAACGGGTAGGTGTCAGGGCCGCGTTGGCACTGAGCATTGATGTTGATGCGCCCGACCTGGTTGGCGAAGATGTCGACGAGGCTGCCGATGGTGGCCGGGTCGTTGCCGAACAGGCTCAGTTGCTGACCGTAGTCGGAGTCCAGCACATAGTCGATCACTGTCTGCAGGTCGCGGTAGGGCACCACCGGTACCAGCGGGCCGAACTGCTCCTCGTGGTACACGCGCATTTCTTGGCTGACCGGGTACAGCAAGGCCGGGTAGAAGAATGAGCCGCGGCTGTGCCCGCCATTTTCGTTGAGCACGCGCGCGCCCTTGGCCGTCGCATCGGCAACCAGGCCATCGAGGTAGTCGACCTTGCCAGGCTCGGGCAATGGTGTCAGCGCCACGCCAGGTTCCCACGGCATGCCGGGCTTGAGCGCCGCCAATTTGCGCTGAAACTTGTCGAGGAAGGCCTCGACCACATCCTCGTGCACGAACAGGATCTTCAGTGCCGTGCAGCGCTGGCCGTTGAACGACAACGCCCCGGTGACGGCCTCTTCGACAGCGTTGTCGAGGTCGACCTGGGGTAGCACGATGCCCGGGTTCTTGGCGTCCAGGCCCAGTGCGGCGCGCAGACGATGCGGGCGTGGGTGCAGTTTTTTCAGGTCGCTGGCGGCCTTGTGGGTGCCGATGAAGGCGAATACATCGACCTTGCCGCTGGCCATCAGCGCGCTCACCGTTTCCCGGCCGCGTCCATAGATGACATTGATCACGCCTGCCGGGAAGCTGTCGCGGAACGCTTCGAGCAAGGGGCGGATCAGCAGTACGCCGAACTTGGCCGGCTTGAACACCACCGTGTTGCCCATGATCAGCGCCGGGATGAGCGTGGTGAAGGTCTCGTTCAGCGGGTAGTTGTAGGGCCCCATGCACAGGGCCACGCCCAGTGGGGCGCGACGGATCTGGCCGAGGGTGCCTTGTTCCAGCTCGAAGCGGCTGGAGCGGCGGTCCAGGTCCTTGAGGGCGTTGATGGTGTCGACGATGTAGTCGCAGGTGCGATCGAATTCCTTTTCTGAATCCTTCAGGTTCTTGCCGATCTCCCACATCAGCAGCTTGACCACGGCCTGGCGCTGTTCACGCATGCGGGCAAGGAAGGATTCCACATGCTGGATACGCTCGGCCACGCGCATGTTCGGCCAGGCGCCACGGCCTTTGTCATAGGCCTGCACGGCAGCATCGAGGGCGGTCAGCGCGGTCTCGGCATCCAGCAGCGGGGCGCTGCCCAGTATGACCTGATGCTCTTCGTCGCCTTGCTTGAGCCACACCGGGCTACGCACCGTGGCCAACGGGCCGTCCCAGCGCCTGAGTTCACCGTTGACCAGGTAGTCGCGTTGTTCCAGTGGGGCTCCCAGACGCCAGGTTTCCGGGATGTTCTCGGCGCTGGGGAAGAGTGAATCGAGCAAACGGTCCATGGGTACTGCACCTCACATCAAAGGGCGGTTTTCAAGTCAGTTGAATCGTTTCAGCTTGGAGCATGCACTGGCTGCCGGAAAAACACCAGTCTGGTTCAACATGGCCATCCATGCCTGCCCGGCAATCCGTCAGCGGCCTGAGAGACGTTGATGCAAGTCGTCAAAGGTTATTCATGGATAGCGAAGTGGCCAGCGGAGCTTGATGGGCACGGTTATAGCAAATGTGTTGTTGAGCGTCGGTTTGATGCGGGGAATTTGACGCCATGAAACTTGATCTAAAGTCAGCCAGAAGCCGCTTGCCAAAGCGTTTGCAGGCATCTTAAATTGTTACTGAATGTGATAAGAAAGTTGCAAGCCACACTATAAAAATCAAAGTGTTAAGTGTTTTTGCTGGATTTTTCTCTTTTTCCGATTGGCCAATAGAGCACTTCAAAAGGACGTCGAAGAAGAAATGAAAAAGACCTTGACGACTGTGGCGCGCAAGCTCCTGTCGCCCTCCATGCGCTACGAAATCAGGCTGCTGGCCAGCAAGGTGCGAGAAATGATGGCGCGTGCCTGTCTCTGGCGTTGGGAAGTCGCCAGGTTTCGCCCGCAACAGGAGAGCCCGTACGAAATCCTCTACATCGGCCGCAAGCAGCAACGGGAAATGGCCAAGCTGCTGATCGGTGGCAAGGGTCAGGGCAGCGCATCGATGGTAGACGGTGCAAGTGCCACGGCGGCTGCCAGCCACGTCGTGGTCATCAGCGAAATGCCCACGTCGGGGGCGCTGTCAGTGCCGCACTACCTGAGCGCCGTGGTGCCCTTGGGGCGCCCTCTGGAAGACATCACGGCCCGCTACGACAGCGAACTGCGGCGCAGCATTCGTAAGAACCGGCCGCTGTATCACATGCGCCAAGCCCTTTCGGACGAAGAAATCGCCATGGCCGACCGGGATTTGCTGCGCCCTTATGCTTCGGCCCGGCAGGGCATTCATGCCGCGCAGTTTCCTACCGAAGAGGTGTTCCGTATTGCCAAGAGTGTCGGCCGGCTAGACTTGATCATGCTGGGCGATGAGGTGATCGGCTGCCACCTGGGGTGTGAAGTGGTACGCGGCGGCAAGCGTTACTGGAGCACGTTGCGCTTTGGCTATTGCGAGGCGGTGTTTTCCGATGCGAAGAAATTGCGCGAGGTGAATTCGATCACCACCTTCATGGCGCTTGAATGGGCACTGGAGCAGGGCTTCGATTATTACGACATCGGCCTGTGTCTGGCGCGCCCGGACGACGGCCTGCTGAAGTGGAAGCGCCGCCGCGGTGGTGATATCGATTCGCTGGGTAACCATGCGTACCTGTTTGTCCGCCTGCCCAAGACCGGTACGGCAAAGTTCCTGTGGGACACGCCGATGTTCGCGGTCGAAGGCGACAAGCTGACGTTGCATTTGGGGCTCCCGGATGGCCCAAGCGATGAGGAAGTTGCCAGTCGCTATCACGAAATGGTGTTTGGTGGCCTGCACAAGATTTATCTCTATGGCGGCAGCGGGGCAGGCGAACCGTTTGTGCAAACGTTGCGCAGCCGTTACGCCAGCTTGCAGTCACCGCCCACCATGGAAAGAGTCACGAGTAATTGAGTAACTGCCAGGGATGCTTTGATCTGGCGCCTAGGCGCTGTAAGAAAAGCCTTGATACTGGTTCATGCTGCGTTGAAAACCGCCTCGGAATGCTCATGTACTCCAGTACAGTCGGGCGCGACCCCGGCCGTTCCTCGGCTGTTTTCGCCTTGCCTGACCTGCGTCTCAAGACTTTTCGTACAGCGCCTAGCGCCGGGCTCCACATTTCGCCATCAAGGGAGGACGCTTCATGGGAAGCGACATCTCGCAGTTCAGTGCATCGCCCGCAGGCAGGCAACACAGCTGGACCTTGGCCGCCTACCGCCACATGGCGCGCAAACGGCTGGGTGGAAAAGCGGCGACCGATCTCAAGAGCGTCGCCACCAAGTGCTGGGACATCGCCCCGGGCGAAGCCACGGTTTCGCCACCGGCCATTTTCCTGCCTGGCCAGCTGGAGCGGGTAACGGGCTGGGAAGGCAAGCGGTTTTACCCCTACGTGCACCCGGCGCAGACCATGCAGGGAGGCGTCAACACATTGCAAGGGCCAACCCGCGGCTACTTGATCAAGGATGTATGGCTGGTCGAGGGGGCGTTGTACAAGGGCAAGGCCAGCCATTGGCTGTCACAGAAGCCGAGTACCTTCCCGACCATCCTCATCGACAATGAAATCGACCGCGCTGCAATCTACTGCACACAAAACGGTAACGCCTGGTTCGGCACCTGGTTGATGGAAGATTGTCCGACCTATGCGCTGGCCTGCAACGAGGGCATCCCGGTGACCACCGCCCCCTCTGCCAGGTATCCGCTGTTTACCCAGGCACCGGCCTATGAAGACTGGCTGGACATGAAGCCTTTGCGCCTGCGCAGTGCGTTCTTCCGTGAGCTGGTGCTGTTCGATGACCAGAGCAACAACCGCAGCCGGCATGCTCGCTACCGGGCCATGGGTGACAAGCTGCTCTCGCATGTGTCGTACACGCAGCACCCGGGGGTTTTCCTGTTGCGGGGCGGTGATGGTGACCTGCGCCTGTTGCGCAACGAGCTGGAGCTTGCCGAACACTTGCGTACTACCCGCGGTTTTCGCATCGTCAACCCGCTGAAGTCCGATGTGCCGAGCATTGTCGCGGCCTGCGCCGGGGCTAAAGTGGTCATTGGGGTGGAGGGTAGCCAGTTGGTGCATGGCGTGAATGTGCTGCAGGCTGGAGGCTGCCTGCTGACTTTGCAGCCGCCGAACCGTTTCGTCAGTTACTACAAATACCTGACGGATCGTGACCAGCAGCATTTTGGCTTTGTGGTGGGCCTGCCGGAAGGCGACGGTTTCAGGATCGATATTGACGAAGTGGAGCGCACGTTGGATCTGTTCCCACGATAAGTGTGTAGTATCGGTGCATGGATCCGCGGCGGGCAGGGCAGTAGAGGATGATCGAGGTATCACGGTTTTGGCGCGACCCTGCCTTGCCGTTCGTCGAAGCCCGACGGGTAGGGGACGGGCGCAAGGTGTGCTACGCCGCGCACTCTCACGAGAGCTTCTCCATCGGGGTGATCACGGGGGGGCGTAGCACTTACATCAACAGTGACCAGTGCGTTGAGGTGGGGGCGGGTACCACGGTGTTGATGAACCCGGGCGTGGTGCATACCTGCAACCCTGTTGCCGGGGAATCCTGGTCTTACCTGATGCTGTTCGTCGATCAGCCTTGGTTGCAGGCAGTGGGTTTTACCCTGCCAACGCAGACCTGGAGCCGCTCACCTGTATTGTACGGGCGGCTGTTGCAGGCCTTTGCCGACCTGTTCGACGCCAGGCTGCCTGATCGGGAAACCCGCCTGGCGGCCCTGTTCAGCGAGCTGCCGGGCATGCTTGCCCGTAATGCCAGCGAGATTGACCAGGGCAATCCACGGCTGGATGCAGCGGCTGCTTTCATACGCGCCCACCGCAGTGACCCGCTCAGCCTCGAAGACATCTGCGGGGCTTGCGGCCTGTCCCGTTCCTACCTGATTCGTGCCTTTGGCCAACGCTTCGGCCTGACGCCCCATGGTTACCTGCTAGACCAGCGTGTACAACTGGCCCGGGCGCAGTTGCGCCAGGGCCGTTCAATTGCTGAAGTTGCACAGGAGGCCGGGTTCGCTGATCAGGCACACCTGCAGCGGGCATTCAAACAGCACCTGGCGGCGACACCGGGGCATTACAGAAATGCCGTCGCTAGCCTGGGCGCTCCTGCAGGAGCCGTGCATGCCTTAAAGGATCAGGTAAACCGCACTGGCGACCAGTAACACAGCCAGGCTCCGATTGAGCATGCGCAGGTGACGTGGGTTGTCCAGGTACTGGCGAATCACGCTGCCGGCCCAGGCCCAGCAGGCCACCGAGATGAAACAGATCGGCCCGTAGATCCAGGCAAACAGCCACAGCAAGTGCTGTTCACCACCGGTGTAGGCACCCACCCCGGCAACGGCGGCCAACCAGGCTTTGGGGTTCAGCCACTGCATTGCTGCGCCGTGCCAGGCTGAAGGGGCTTGGGTAGGCTGTGCGTTGTTCAGGTTACCGTCGTCACTGGCCAGCTTCCACGCCATGTACAGCAGAAACGCCACCCCGCCCCAGTGCAACATCAGGCCCAGCAAAGGCCAGCGAAGCAGCAGTTGATGCAGGCCCAGCCCGACCAGCACCAGCAGCAGGCAGAAACCCAGCGTGGCACCGGCCACATGCGCCAGGCTGGCGCGCAGGCCATGGCGGGCACCGCTGCCAAGGGCGACGATGTTGACCGGGCCGGGGGAGATAGAGGCCGCAAGGGCGAAGGCGGCCATGGACAGGGATAGGCTCATGAGGAAGATCCACGTGGTTGGGGAGGCGTTATCCTCGCGTCGCCGACGGTCTGATGTATTGAACAAAAGTACCCGCGCACGACTCGCGCCTGCAGGGCTAATGGTGATGCAGGGTTGTTACAGGTTTTGTAATAGTTTTGCGCTACAACAGAAACGTGCTGTGCTTGTAGCATCGTTCTCCCAATTTGTTATCAAGGTCTATATGAGCACCTTCGCGGAGCCCCCCAGTCTTCGGCCTTTCTGGCCATCCTTCTCCCGTCCTTGTGACGTGTTCCACGTGAGTACCCGCTAATGGAATGGTTAGCCGACCCCACGGCCTGGCTAGGCCTGTTGACGCTTATCGTCCTCGAACTGGTGCTGGGTATCGACAACCTGGTGTTCATCGCCATCCTTGCCGACAAGTTGCCGCCCCATCAGCGCGACCGCGCGCGGGTCATTGGCCTGAGCCTGGCGCTCATCATGCGCCTGGGCCTGTTGGCCAGCATTTCGTGGATGGTCACCCTGACCGCACCGCTGTTCGAAGTGTTCGGCAAGAGCTTCTCTGGCCGTGACCTGATCATGCTGTTCGGTGGTGTGTTCCTGCTGTTCAAGGCCACCATGGAGCTGCACGAACGCCTGGAAGGTCACGTGACCCAGGCCAGTGGCACGCTGCGCCATGCCGCGTTCTGGCCGATCGTTGCCCAGATCGTGGTACTGGACGCGGTATTCTCGCTGGATGCCGTGATCACGGCGGTGGGCATGGTCGATGAGCTGTCCGTGATGATGATCGCGGTGATCTTCTCGATCGGTATCATGATCGTTGCCAGCAAGCCGCTGACCCGCTTCGTCAACGCCCACCCCACGGTGATCATGCTGTGTCTGGGCTTCCTGATGATGATCGGTTTCAGCCTCACCGCCGAAGGCCTGGGCTTCCATATCCCGAAAGGCTACCTGTACGCGGCCATCGGCTTCTCGATCCTGATCGAGCTGTTCAACCAGCTGGCGCGCGCCCGTCGCAAGCGCAGCCTGCAACAGCACAAGCCGTTGCGTGAACGTACTGCTCATGCCGTGCTGCGCCTGCTGGGCGGCCGCCGGGTCGAGGCTGACGAGGTCGGCGAGGAGATTGCCGACCTGGTCGAGGGCGGCGGGGAACAGGTGCTGTTCGACCGCCGTGAGCGGGTCATGATCAGCGGCGTGCTGAACCTGGCCGAGCGGCCGATTCGTACGGTGATGACAGCCCGTGCCGAGGTTGATGTGATCGACCTGGCGCAACCGGCCGACGCCATTGCCCAGGCCCTGGCCAATTCGCCGTACTCGCGCCTGCCGCTGATCCGCGATGGTCGCGTGGACGAGCCCCTGGGCTTTGTGCACAAGAAGGAACTGCTGAAGGAACTGCTCTCGGGCAGCCAGCCCGACCTGGAAAACATGGCCCGGGCGCCGTTGAACCTGCTGGAGAGCTTCAGCATCCTCAATGCCCTGGAGCAAATGCGCGGTCAGTCGACCCATATTGCCTTCGTGGTCAACGAGTTCGGTGACTTCACCGGGCTGTTGACCATGACCGACATCCTTGAGTCGATTGCCGGTGAGCTGCCGGATGCCAGTGAAGTTGAAGGCCCGGGCATCGTCCAGGAGGGGGAAGGCTTTGTGGTCAGCGGCGCGCTGAACCTCAGCCAGGTGCAGGCGCGTACTGGCTTCAGTGCCCGTGCTACCGAGGATTACCAGACCCTTGCGGGCCTGGTGATGAGCTTGCTCGACCGCCTGCCGATGGTCGGTGACCGGCTAGCCTGGAATGGCTGGATGCTGACCGTGGAGGCGGTTGAAGAGCGACGGGTACGCCAGGTTCGGCTTACACCGAGCGGCGACGCTGACGCAGCAGGTGCTTGAAGCCCTCAAGCACCAGCACCAGTACTGCGGCCCAGATTGGCAGGTAGGTCAGCCACTGATCCGGGCCGATGGTTTCGCCCAGCAGCAACGCCACGCCCACCAGCAGCACGGGTTCGACGTAGCTGAGCAGGCCGAACAGGCTGAATGGCAGCATGCGGCTGGCCAGCACGTAGGCGATAAGCGCCGAAGCGCTGATCGCGCCAAGGATCGGCACCAACACATACAGCCCCGGGTGTGCTTGCAGGTCAGCGCTGGAAAGTGGGCTCTGGATCACGAAGTACAGCGCCCACGGCAGCAGCAGGCACATGTCGCACCACAGGCCGCCCAGGTGGTCGGTGCGGCAGCGTCGGCGCAGCACGAAGTAGACCGGGTAGCCGATCGTTACCAGCAGGGTTTCCCAGGCAAAACTGCCATTTTGGTACAGCTCGTGGCCCACGCCCAGTGCGGCGCAGGCCACGGCTACCGTCTGCAGGCGTGACAGGCGCTCGCCATAGACCAGCCGCCCGGTCAGGACCATGGCCAGTGGCAGCAGGAAGTAACCCATCGACACTTCCAGGCTGCGCCCGTGCAGGGGCGCCCAGAGAAACAGCCACAGTTGCACCCCCATCAGCCAGGACGTGCCGACCATGCCGAGCAACAGCACCGGCGTGCGTTTTACCCGGCCCATCAGTTCGCCCACTCGCTTCCAGTCTTTCGAGACAAGCATGAACAAGGTGAGGCAGGGCAGTGTCAGCAGGGTGCGCCAGCCAAAGATTTCTTCGCCATCGAGTGGCTTGAGCAGGGAGGTATAGAAGTACATCACAGCGAACAGGCAGGACGCCATGACCGATGAAACAATGCCTTTTGACACGAATGCCTCGAATACGGGAATTGAGCGGGTTGATCAGCCGCGCATGATCTCAGGGGGCGCCTCTTGCGGCAACTGCGTTACGCCCGGGCGAGTGGCCAAGGCTTCGAGGAACTGGGCGGCCGGCATGGGCCTGGCAAACAGGTAACCCTGCTGGAAGTCCACCCCATGCTTGGCCAGGTAGTCGCGCTGCAGGTCGGTTTCCACACCCTCGGCAACGATGCCCAGGTCCAGCTTTCCTGACAGTTCAATGATGCTCTCGAGTATGTGCACTGACAGCGCATCGGCGCCGATCATGGCAACGAAGCTCTGGTCGATCTTCAGGTAGTCGACCTTGAATTGCCGCAGGTAGTTGAGGCTCGACTGGCCGGTGCCGAAGTCGTCGAGCGCGATCATCACGCCCATGGCATGCAGCTTTTCGAACAACTCAAGGGTGACCGGCGTGGGCTCGATCAGCTTGCGCTCTGTCAGTTCCAGGGTCAGCACCACCCGGCCGGGCGGAAAGTGCTGCAGGAACGTGCGACAGTCATCCAGCAGGCTGAGGTCGCGGCAGTGGTCAGCGGTGATGTTGACACCAATATGGAAGCCGTCTTCCAACAACCCGGCATAAGGCGCCAGGCTTTGCGCGGTATGGGTCAACAGCGCGCGGGTCATGGCGACAATCTGCCCGCTGTGTTCGGCATAGGGGATGAACAGGTCGGGGCGAACCAGGCCTTCTCGTGGGTGGTGCCAGCGCATCAGCACTTCCGCACCGGCCCAGCGGTAATCGCCCTTGCGCACCACCGGCTGAAAATACGGCAGGAATTCATCGGCCTGCAGGGCACGGTCCAGTTCGGCACGCGGTGAGGTGGCGCGGCGAATCTGCCAGCGGCACGCCAGCGCCGCCAGGGCACCCAGTACCAGCAACAGACTGAGCAGGCCAGGGTAGTGGCTGCGCAACAGTTGGCCTTGCTTGTCGGCACTGTAGCCGCCCTGCACGCTGAAAGGGTAACGCGTCGAGCCTATCAGCACGTTGGCGCTGGGGGCGGCAGGGGAGACGCCTTTGTGGACCACGCCGTCCTTGCCCATCCACGCGTCGCCCACGCGGATTTGCAGTTCTTCATCGGGCCCGATCAGGCGCAGTGCTGTCAGCAGGTGGTCGCCATCCACCGTGGTGATTGCGCCGTGGTCGCCGTCGCTGGCACGGTAGACCAGCAGCGGGTGGCCCGGCGTAACCGAGTTGCCGTCCATCAGCCATAACTTGCCGTCGACGTAATCGCCAGGATTGACCGGTTCATCGAACTCGCCGAACAGCGAGGTGCAATACAGGTTGTTGTGCCTGAACAGGTTGGTCGAGCGCACGAAGGCATTGCGGGTAACCTGGGCCCGTAGCATGAGCTGGGCCTGCTCGCATGAACTGTCAGTCAGTGGAAGCAGCGAATTGGCGGCTCGGGACAGGTTGTCGAGGATGTGTTCGACGTGCTCCAACGCCTGGCGGGTGGTGGCGTGGCTGCTGGCCTGCATTTCACGCTCGACCTGCCAGTTCATCACGGCCAGGCCGCACATGACCGGCAGAAGGCCGACGACCCAAGGCAAGAGCGTGCGCCAGCTGAGTGCGGCGCGGCGTTTGGCGGTAAGGGGCATGCTGACCTGACTATCATGGCGTAAAACGAGAGGATAGCCGTTTGTCGCCGCGTGCGAGCAACTAAAACGCGACAAACCATTTTACGCAATGTAGAATCGATTTACGAATACAACAATAAGGTCCTTCACCTCCGAAGGATCAAGCCCGCCGAGAATGGGTCCATATGACATACCATGGGTTCAAGCTGATCATAGGTGACTTCCTCGCCCGCAGCGTGCGCGGTATCCCGTGCTCACCGCCGTTTCTGTTCCACATCCTACGCAATCTATAATTTTCGCAGCAGATGAGGACACGAACATGGCTGATATCTTCGACAATCCAATGGGCCTGATGGGCTTTGAGTTCATCGAACTGGCTTCGCCGACCCCTGGCGTACTTGAGCCTGTATTCCAGATACTGGGTTTCACCAAAGTGGCCACCCACCGCTCCAAGGATGTGCACCTGTATCGCCAGGGTGGCATCAACCTGATCCTGAACAATGAACCCAAAAGCATCGCTTCGTACTTCGCCGCTGAACACGGCCCGTCGGTATGTGGCATGGCTTTTCGCGTGCGCAATGCCCATGAGGCTTATGCCCGCGCCCTGGAACTGGGCGCCCAGCCGGTAGAAATCGAAACCGGCCCGATGGAATTGCGCCTGCCTGCGATCAAGGGTATCGGGGGGGCACCGCTCTACCTGATCGACCGCTTCGAGGAAGGCAGTTCGATTTACGACATCGATTTCAACTTCATCGAAGGCGTGGATCGCAACCCGGTGGGTGCTGGCCTGAAAATCATCGACCACCTCACCCATAACGTCTACCGCGGGCGCATGGCCTACTGGGCCGGGTTCTACGAGAAACTGTTCAACTTCCGTGAAATCCGCTACTTCGACATCAAGGGCGAATACACCGGCCTCACCTCCAAGGCCATGACTGCGCCTGATGGCATGATCCGCATTCCGCTCAACGAAGAGTCGTCCAAGGGCGCGGGGCAGATCGAAGAGTTCCTGATGCAGTTCAACGGTGAAGGTATCCAGCACGTGGCCTTCCTGACCGATGACCTGCTCAAGACCTGGGATGCCCTGAAGGGGCTGGGCATGCGCTTCATGACCGCGCCACCGCAAACCTACTACGAAATGCTGGAAGAGCGCCTGCCTGGCCATGGTGAGCCGGTCGACCAACTGCAAGCGCGTGGCATCCTGCTCGATGGCGCCTCGCAGCCCGAAGACAAGCGCCTGCTGCTGCAGATTTTCTCGGAAACCCTGCTTGGCCCGGTCTTCTTCGAGTTCATCCAGCGCAAAGGTGACGATGGCTTCGGTGAAGGCAACTTCAAGGCGCTGTTCGAATCCATCGAGCGTGACCAGGTACGCCGCGGCGTGCTGAGCACAGACTGATCGCCCCTGGAGTACCGTCGTCAGCTTCGTTCGGCGGCGGTACCCCGTCTGTTGGCACGTGCCCTGAACAGGGCCAGGTAGACGATCGAGCCGGTCACGATCCCCACCAGCATCAGCGAGGGGGCGATCTGCAGCACTGACTGGCGGATTTCCTGAGCGGTGAAACCCTCCGGGTAGCCACCTTTGACCGTATATCCATATTTGGCCGACATTGCGCTTGTAAAGAATTCGGACTGTGAGGGGCGCTTAAGGTCACGGCTGTCACCATTGCTCCATATGTAGCGGTCGCCAAATTCGACCAGCAGTGTCAGCCCATCCAGAAAACCATCCAGCTCGTTGCGAATCTGCATGGCATAGGCTGTCACGATTACGCTATTGCTTTTGCCCTTCTGGTGAAAGTCGACCAGCAGCTTCTGACGCGTATCAGGAGGGCCGTAGGACAGTGCGACTCGCTGGCCGGACGACGCGAAGGATGAATAATGCTCCAGCGAACCTGAAGCCGTGCTGCAGTAGGGTTGATTGTCTTTGAGTAAGGTCAGTGACCTGATCATGGAGCGAATGGCAACCTGGTCCTGCAAGGCACTTTTGACGCTATCGCAAGATTCCCCTGCAAAGGGCAGGGTGCGCAGGGCCGTCTCGTGCATTCTGTCCAGTGCATTGTCGACGCTGAAAACCGCCTCCTGAACGGAAATGTTGGCGTTTTCTGCAAGTTTTGCTTCCAGCTGAAAAGCCATCACCAGCAAACCGGAAACCACAGGCACCAGCGCCACCGCAATGAGTAGCAGCAGCTCTACCATGCTGCGCCCCGCGTGCATGATTTTCGACATAGGCTAATAGTTCTCCGCTCTGAAACTGTTCGTGGTGAACAGCTGAGCCCTGAGCCTATGTATTTGCTGTCCGCGCTGCTGTAGTCCGGCTGCAGCTGAAGCGGTAGGAAATCGAGCGCCTTGATGTAGCTAAGTGCCCTTGAGCTTTTTCAGCACTGTCTCGGCCAGCAAGGCAGTGGAAGCGGGGTTCTGCCCGGTGATCAGCCTATCATCGTCGACCACGTACGGCTTCCACGGCTCATCATGTTTGCTGTACTCACCGCCGCGAGCTACAAGTTCGTTCTCCGTCAGGAACGGCACTTTGTCGTCCAGTTCGGCCAGTTTTTCCTCTATGTTGGAAAAGCCGGTCACCTTACGGCCTTTGAGGAGCAGGCAGTTGTTACTCAGCTTGATGCTCAGCAGGCCGACAACGCCGTGACAGACTGCTGCGACAATGCCACCTTTTTCGTAGATTTTGCGTGCCAGTTCCTGCAGAGCCTGGTTTTCTGCGAAGTCATACATTACCCCATGACCACCGGTGTAATAGATGACGCTGTATTCGTCAGCCTTCACCTGCCCTGGGGCCAAGGTACTGCCAAGGCGCGTCATGAAACGCTTGTCGTCGTACCACTGCCAGTCCAGGTCAGGGGCCATCTGCAGGCTGTGCGGATCGACGGGAACGTAACCGCCCTGTGGACTGACATAGTCGACGGTGTAGCCGGCCTTTTCGACTTTCTCGACAAAGTGAACGGCTTCACCCAGCCACAACCCGGTCGCCCGTTTGAGGGTTGGATACTTCGCTGTATTGGTCAGTACCACCAGAATTTTCTTGCTCATGACCCTGCTCCCGTCGCCAACCTGAATGGGCCGGTGCTCCCTGGCCCGAGGGAAAACCTAAATAGCATAGCTGTCACCTGCAAGTGCGCCATGGTGTGCGGGACATGCTGTGCTAATTTGAACAAATCCACGGGCGAGCATGCCAGGCTTGGCGGCGCTGTGGTCAACCCTTAGCATTGCTGGAGTCACGGTATTGGTCGCAAACGGTACGCCACGCGAGCCTGCGTCGCAGGTCATCCTGCAGTCGCCTGTTTTGCCATTGATCGCGCCGATGGGGGAGCGTATTGCCCAGTTCGACTGGTGGCGTACCTCGCTTGGGCCATTGTCGCGCTGGCCGGCTTCGTTGCGCATTGCCGTGGACATGATGCATTTGTCACCCTTCCCGTGTGCGGTGGTCTGGGGGCCCGACCTGTGTGTAGTGCATAACGATGGCTACCGGGCGTTGCGGGCATTACCGGATGCGCTGGGCATGGCGTTCGATACCCTGTGGAGTGATATCTGGCCTGCAGTGGGACCCTGGGTGTTCAAGGCACTGGAAGGCCAGTCGAGTTTTGTCGAGGACCTACCCTTGCGTATCGTCCGCAGTGAAGGCGCCGAACCGCTATGGTGCGCATTCGGTTATGCCCCCCTGCACGATGAACTCGGTAACGTGGCGGGGTTTCTGCATACGGTGATCGAGACCACGGCCAGCGTCGAGGCCCACCGCCATTGGCGTGAGCAGGTGCAGAGCTTTGAACGCCAGGTTGAGCAGCATGTGGCCGAGCGAGAGCAGTTCTGGTTGCTGTCGCGCGAAGCGATGATGATGCTCACCCCTGAATTGAAACTGCATGCTGCCAACCCGGCCTGGTACCGCATTCTGGGCTGGACAGAAGAACACGTGCAGGCGATGTCGGTGATGCAGCTGGTGCACCCGACAGAGCGTGCCGAAGTGCAATTGGCAGTGTCCGAGCTGCTGCAATGCAGCCACGCGGAGCAGTTGGAGATCCGCCTGCGACACCGCGATGGTCACTACCACTGGTTTCGCTGGAGTGCGCGGTTTGACGGCAGCCTGCTGACTGCGGTTGGCCGCGACATCACCGCAGACCGTGAGGAGGCTGCGCGTCAGGCAGAGATGCTGATGCACAACAGCGAGCGTATGGAGGTGGTTGGCCAGTTGGCAGGCGGCATGGGCCATGAAATGAACAACTTGCTGTCCGGTATCGGTGGCAGCCTCGAACTGCTGCAGCGGCGCCTGCAGGAGGGGCGGCTGGAGCGTGTGGAGGCCTACGTGGACGTTGCGCGCGACGCGGTACAGCGGGCCATGGACCTGACCCATCGGTTGATCGCATTTTCCCGCCATCAGCCACTGGCCCCTCGGCCACTGGACTTCAAGCGGCAGTTACGTTTGAGCGAACCCCTGTTGCTGCGGGCGTTGGGGGCAGAAATGCGTTTGCACTGGCAACTGGACATTGCACCTTGGGCAGTGAGCCTGGACGTGCCCCAGCTCGAGAATGCCTTGGTCAACTTGTGTGCCAATGCGCGTGAAGCGTGCCTGGAACAAGGGAATGTCACCATCAGCAGCGTGAACGAACGGCTGACTGCGTTTTTCCCGGATGAAAGTGGCTTGCCGCCAGGCGACTATGTGGCGTTGCATGTCGAGGATGATGGCCATGGCATGGCAGTGGTGGATATCGCCAGGGCTTTTGAGCCGTTTTACACAACCAAACCTCTCGGGCGTGGGGCCGGGCTTGGTCTGTCGATGGTATATGGCTTCGTCCGTCAGTCGGGCGGGTATGCCTGGATCGAGTCGGCGCCAGAGCAGGGCACCAAGGTGTCCATGCTTTTCCCCAGGTGCCATGAGCCGGTTCCGGATGAGCCCGTGCCGGTACCGCTTTCGCAGCACATGGCACTGGGCAAGCGCCTGCTGCTGGTGGATGACGCGCTTGATCTGCGCGCGGTCATGCGCGAGTACCTGACTGAGCGTGGATTTGACGTCACGGATGTGGGCGATGCCAATAGCGCACTGGAGCGCTTCCGCCATGGCGGCCCTTTCGATCTGGTCATCACCGATATCGGATTGCCGGGCGGGTTCAGTGGCCGGCAAGTGGCGAAGGCCATGCGCATGCAGCTTGCACAGCAGAAAATACTGTTCATCACCGGTTATGCGGATCAGACCATTGAAGCGCAATTGCTCGATCAGCCGGGCACGGCATTGTTGAACAAGCCGTTTTCGCTGGCGCTGCTTGCCGATGAGGCGCTACGCATGCTTGAGGCGTAAGGCGCTTCAAGGCTTGCCTAGAATCTGTGTCACTCGCGCCTGCAACTGCTGCAACTCGAAGGGCTTGCAGATCAGGTGCATGCCTGCGCCCAGGAAGCCTTCGCGGGCCATGGCCGTTTCCGCGTAACCGGTGATGAACAGCACCGGTAATCGAGGCCGCAGGTTGCGGGCAATTTCTGCCAGTTGCCGGCCGTTCATGCCGGGCAAGCCCACATCGGTGATCAGCAAATCCACCGGTTGTGCCGAGCGCAGCACCTTCAGTCCCTCGTTGGCGTCGGCTGCGCTTTGGCAGGGGAAGCCGTTTTCGCCCAGTGCCTGGCAAAGCAATTGGCGCACATGGGGATCGTCCTCGACAATCAGCACGTGTCGGCTGCAGCCGTCTTGCCTGGGCGGCACAGGCTCGCTGGATGGCAGGGCCTGGTCGACATGGCGTGGCAAATACAGCTCCACCTGGGTTCCCTGGCCAATCTCGCTGCTGAGGGTGATATGCCCATGGGACTGCTTACTGAAGCCGTACACCATCGACAACCCCAAGCCAATGCCCTGGCCGGTCGCCTTGGTGCTGAAGAAGGGTTCGAAGGCGTGCTCCAGCGTGCTTTGCGCCATACCTTGGCCGCTGTCGATGATTCGCAGGCGCACATAGTCGCCAGTGCGCAAAGCGCCGTCAGCGAATTGCTCGGTAGCGATGTGATGATTGTTCGCCTCGATGCGCAGCAGGCCACCGTTGGGCATGGCCTCGCTGGCATTGAGCAGCAGGTTGCCGAGGGCTTCTTGCAACTGCTGGTCATCCGCCTCCACAGGCCACAGGTCTTTGGCCGCGTGCACTTGCAGGGTTATCGACGGGCTCAGGCAAGCTTCGAGGCGCTCTGTCTTGAGCAAGGTAGGCAGGTCTATACGTTGGCTGTGCAGCGATTGGCGGGAAGAGAAGGCAAGCAGGCGGTGGGTCAGGCGGGCGGCGCGTGAAACGGCCTCGCGGCCCATGCACAGAACGCCATCCAGTCCCTCGCTGCGGCCTTTGCTCAGGCGCCGCTGGATAAGTTCAAAGCTGCCGCTGATGCTGGTGAGCAGGTTGTTGAAGTCATGCGCCACGCCACCGGCCAGTTGGCCGATGGCCTCCATCTTGCGTGCCTGGCAGCGGGCGAACTCACCGCGGTCCTGCTCTTCTTCCGGCGTTGAAGGCCGGCTGTCCAGGCGCTGCTGCATGCCATGGAGTTGATCACGTGTAACGTACTGTCGCCGGCGGTTGCGCAGCGCGGATCGGGTGATGTGCAGTAACTGGGCATTTTCGTAGGGCGCGCCCAGCCATAGAAGATTGCCCACCGGATGATGACTCACGCCAGCGGCCGACCAGGCGCTCTGGCTCAGCAGCACGATGGGCAAATCCGACCAGCTCGGTTGCTGGTCGATGAATGCCTGCAGCAAGGCGCTTGGGCCTTGGCTGAACACCTGCTCGGCAATGATCGCCAAGCCTGCGCCTTCGGCCAGACGCGCCTGCAGGTTGGCCAGGTCGACCGCGCAGAGGCTGTTGATGCCGGCGGAAGTCAACAGACGTGAGGTATCCGCCGCCAGTTGTGGCGGTGCGAGGATCAAGGCACGTTCATCCAGCGCCAACGAACTGGCCAAAACGACTCTCCTTTAGGGTGGCCTGATACCCACTGGACCCTGGCGCAGGCTCAGGGTTCAACTGAATCCAGGCACTGCCTACAGGCCCTGTTGCAGCGCAGGGTCGTCCGGGTTCTGGCGCTCCAGCTCGGCTAGCGAAACTTGCACGTTCTGCAGTTGGCCGGACTCTTTCCAGTACTGGATCAGCAGCACCCGCGCCCGGCGATTGGCTGGCTGGCGATTGAGCACGGTTTCCAGTTGCTTCTGGGCGGCGTCGAGCTGGTCCAGCTCATGCAGGGTGACCGCCAGGGTATAACGGTAATCGGCGTTGTCCGGGTCCAGTTCGACGGCGCGGGACAGGGCCAGCAAGGCGTACTCGCGCTGTTCGTGGCGCTTCAGCCAAAGCCCAAGCTCATACTGCAGAAAGGCCGAGTCGGGGCTCAGCGCCAGGGCTTTGCCCAGCACCTGGCGGGAGGCGTCGTGGTGGCCCTGGCGCTCAAGCAGGCGTACCTGAGTCGCCAGGGCATCGAGGTTGTCGGGGGCAACCGCGAGCGCACGTTGCAAGGCCACAGCAGCGTGCGTGTAGTTGTTTTCGTGCAGGTACAGGCGCGCCAGGTGCACTTGGGCGTCGGCATCTTCAGGCTGTTGCTCGAGGGCTTGCTGGTATTGCTCCAGGGCTGACTGCAGGGGGCCGAAATAGAGGCCGATGGCGTCGGGATCGAGGCCCAGCAGGGCATCCACGGCGGCAAAACGCACGCTTTGCTCACGGTCGTCCAGCAGCGGGCCGAGTACCAGGCTGCGCTGTGCTGGCGGTAACAGGCGACGGATACTGGCAATGGCCGCTCGACGCACCAGCGGCTCGGCATGTTCCAGGTCCTGGCGGGCCAGTTTCAACGCCTGCGGCGAGGGGTAGTTGGGCAACTCGGCGTACAGCGCCGCACGGCGGATCGCAGGCAGGTCGGTTCGTTGCAATTGCTGGTACAGCACCCGTGCGGCACCGGGCTGGCCGTCGTGGGCCTGGCGCAGCGCCTTGGCGTAGCTGTGTGCTGGCAAGGTCGGCGGGGTTGGCGGGGCGTCGTGCCACAGGTAGCCGAACAGGGCCGATACCAGAATCGACAACAGCAGGGCGATCAGGTAGCGGTTGCGTCTGGGCATCGGACGATCCGTGGCGGCGGGAAGGGCAGAGCTTGGGCCAGCCGGGGGGTAAATGCAACCGAACCGGGCACGCCGTTGGCCAGTCGCCAGGCCTGCGGTGGCATTCCATGCACTGCGTATTGGGGTGAATACGATGGCAAACATAAAAAAGCCCCGCGGGCCATGGCCTGCGGGGCAAACGGTTGGGGGAGGAGCCAACCAAAGGAGTCGTTGAGGCAGTGGAATCAGTGTGCGCTGGCCACCGTCTCCGGTTGCCAGCCGCCACCCAGGGCCTTGTAGATCGAGACGATGCCGCGATAAAGGTCGACTTCACCCTGAGCTTGTGCATCTTCAGCACTTAGCCGCTCACGTTCGGCATCGAGCAGTACCAGATAGTCCACGGTACCCTCGCGATAGCGAATCGAGGCCAGTTCTGCAGCCTTGCGGCTGGCGTCGCTCTGGCGCATCAGCGACAGCAGACGCTGCTGGGTCTTGTCGTAATCGCTGAAGGCGTTGGCCGACTCTTCCAGTGCCAGCAGCACCTGCTGTTCGTAGTTGGCCAGAGCCCCTTCGGCATCGGCCTTGGCGCCGCGCAGGCGGGCCCGCACGCTGCCCAGGTCGAAGGCCGCCCAGGTGATGCTCGGGCCCAGTGCCCAGGCGTTGGCCGCCGAAGAGCCGATCTGCGAGCCGCGGGCGGCGGTAAAGCCGAGGAAGCCACTGAGGCTGACGCGCGGGAACAGGTCGGCGGTGGCCACGCCAACGTTGGCGGTGGCGGCCGCCAGCTGGCGCTCGGCGCTGCGGATGTCCGGGCGGCGGCGCAACAGCTCACCCGGGTCACCGACCGGCAGCGCCTTGGCGATGGCCGGCAGGGCCTTGGGCGACAGGTCTACGCTGAGCGCGTCAGGGCGCTGGCCGAGCAGGGTGGCGATGCGATGCCGCGCCCGTGCCTGTTCGGCTTGCAGTTGCGGCACGGTGGCTTCGACCCCGGCCAGGCGGGCATCGGCACGCACCACGTCGAGGTCGTTGCCCACGCCGGCATCGCGCAGGGTTTCGGTGATGGTGCGCGATTCCTGCTGGGTCTTGAGGTTGGCCAGGGCGATTTTCTCGCGCAATTGCGCGCCACGCAGCTGCCCATAAGCATCCACCAGCTCGGCGATCAGGCTGACTTGCAACTGTTGCAGGTCGGCGGCGGCCACCGCTTCCTGGGCTTCGCTGGCTTCGATCTGGCGCTGGATGCGCCCGAACAGGTCAAGCTCCCAGGCCATGTCCAGGCCCAGGTCGTAGCGCTCGCTATTGACCCGCTCGGTGGTCTGGCCGGGGATCTGGCCTTTGCCGAGATCGCTGCTGGCACGGCTGGTGACCACCGGGAACGGGTCGTTTTCGGCGTCCTCGCGAATCGAGCGAGCCGACTTCAGGCGGGCGAAAGCTACGCGCAAGTCACGGTTGCCGTCCAGCGAAGCCTGCACCAGCTGGTTCAGCACCGGGTCGTCGAACTGCTTCCACCACAGGCTCTCGAAGCGACTACGGTCGTAGGCCTTGGCCTGCACATCGCTGCCCAGTTGAGCAGGTTCGGTGGCTGGCGCCTGGTAGTCCGGGCCTACCGCACAGGCCGCCAGGGCCAGTGCCAGCAAGCTTGGGGTCAAGGGTTTGAGCAGGTTCATGCATGGTTCTCCAGCACTTGAGCGTGTTCAGCCTTGCGGGCCTGGCGACGCTCGACGAAACGGCGGATCAGGAAGAAGAACACCG
The DNA here is from genome assembly GCF_058782925.1 of Pseudomonas sp. FW305-E2. Classification (NCBI taxonomy): domain Bacteria; kingdom Pseudomonadati; phylum Pseudomonadota; class Gammaproteobacteria; order Pseudomonadales; family Pseudomonadaceae; genus Pseudomonas; species Pseudomonas sp. FW305-E2. Next base: position 87,317 of record NZ_JBYSYE010000020.1, read on the forward strand.
GGGTCAGGAACAGGCCGAACACGGTCACGCCGATCATCCCCGAGAACACCGCCACACCCATGGCATGGCGCATTTCCGAACCAGCACCGGAGCTGAACACCAGGGGCACTACCCCCATGATGAAGGCGATCGAGGTCATCAGGATCGGCCGCAGACGCAGGCGGCAGGCTTCCAGCACCGCAGCCAGCGGATCGAGGCCCTTGGCCTGTTCGTCCTTGGCGAACTCGACGATCAGGATCGCGTTCTTGCACGCCAGGCCCACCAGTACGATCAGGCCGATCTGGGTGAAGATGTTGTTGTCGCCACCCGAGACGATCACACCGGTGATGGCCGACAGCAGGGTCATCGGCACGATCAGGATCACCGCCAGCGGCAGGCTCCAGCTTTCATACTGGGCGGCCAGCACCAGGAACGCCAGCAGCACGCACAGCGGGAACACCAGCAATGCGGTATTGCCCGAGAGGATTTGCTGGTAGGTCAGGTCGGTCCACTCGAAGGTCATGCCGTTGGGCAGTTCCTCTTTCAGCAGCTTCTCGATCGCAGCTTCCGCCTGACCAGAGCTGTAGCCCGGGGCAGCAGCGCCGTTGATCTCGGCAGTGATGAAGCCGTTGTAGTGCATGACCCGGTCCGGCCCGGAGGTGTCGCTGACCTTGAGGAAGGTCGCCAGCGGGATCATCTCGCCAAGGTTGTTGCGCACCTTCAGTTGGCCGATCTGCTCGGCATCAAGGCGGAACTGCTGCTCGGCCTGGACGTTGACCTGGTAAGTGCGGCCAAAGCGGTTGAAGTCGTTGGTGTACAGCGAGCCCAGGTAAACCTGCAGGGTGTCGAAGATGTCGGTAATCGCCACACCGTGGGTCTTGGCCTTTTCCCGGTCGATGGCGGCATCGACTTGCGGCACGTTGACCTGGTAGCTGGTGAACAGGCCTGCCAGCTCTGGGACATTGTGGCTCTTGGCGATGATGTTCTGGGTTTCCTTGTACAGCGCTTCGTAACCCAGGTTGCCACGGTCTTCGATTTGCAGACGGAAGCCGCCAATCGTGCCCAGGCCCTGTACCGGCGGCGGTGGGAAGATGGCAATGTAAGCGTCCTGGATGTCGGCGAACTGGGCATTCAGCGCGGCTGCGATGGCTGCCGCCGACTGGCTCGGGTCCTTGCGCTCATCGAATGGCTTGAGCGGGGTGAACACGATGCCGCTGTTAGGGCTGTTGGTGAAACCGTTGATCGACAGGCCCGGGAAGGCTACCGAGTCGGCCACGCCAGGCTGCTTGAGGGCGATTTCGCTCATGCGCTTGATCACCGCTTCGGTACGGTCGAGGCTGGCCGCGTCCGGCAGTTGGGCGAAGGCCACCAGGTACTGCTTGTCCTGGGCCGGCACGAAACCGGTCGGCGTGGACGAGAAACCGAGGTAGGTCAGGCCCATCAGGCCGGCATACACGAACAGGGCGATGCCGCTGGAGCGGATGACGCGGCGCACGCCACCGACGTAGCTGTGGCTGGCCCGGTCGAAGAAGCGGTTGAAAGGGGAGAACAGCCAGCTGCCCAGCAGCTTGTCGAGGAACCGCGAGAAACGGTCCTTGGGTGCGTGATGGTCCTTGAGCAGCACCGCGGCCAAGGCTGGCGACAGGGTCAGCGAGTTGAACGCCGAAATGACGGTCGAGATGGCGATGGTCAGGGCGAACTGCTTGTAGAACTGCCCGGTCAGGCCGGAAATGAACGCTGCAGGTACGAACACCGCGCACAGCACCAGGGCGGTGGCGATGATCGGCCCGGTCACTTCGCTCATGGCTTTTTGCGTGGCTTCCAGCGGCTTCAGGCCCAGCCCGATGTTACGTTCGACGTTCTCCACCACGACGATGGCATCGTCCACCACGATACCGATGGCGAGCACCAGCCCGAATAACGACAGTGCGTTGAGTGAGAAACCGAACAGGTGCATGACCGCGAAGGTACCGATCAGCGAGACTGGCACAGCCAGCAGTGGGATGATCGAGGCGCGCCAGGTCTGCAGGAACAGGATCACCACCAGTACCACCAGCACCAAGGCTTCGAACAGGGTGTGCACCACTGCTTCGATGGAGCCGCGCACGAAGATGGTCGGGTCATAGACGATGCTGTAGTCCATCCCTTCCGGGAAGTCCTTTTTAAGCTCGGCCATTTTCGCCCGCACTTCGTCGGAGATCTCGATGGCGTTGGAGCCTGGGCGCTGGAAAATCGGGATGGCCACCGCCGGCTGGTTGTTCAGCAGCGAGCGCAGGGCGTACTGGCTGGAGCCGAGTTCGACCCGGGCGATGTCTTTCAGGCGGGTGATCTCGCCATCGGCACCGGCGCGGATGATGATGTTCTCGAACTCTTCCTCGTTGACCAGACGGCCCTGGGTATTGATCGACAGCTGGAAGCTGGTCGAGCCTGGGGCAGGTGGTGCGCCCAGCTGGCCGGCGGCCACCTGGCGGTTCTGCTCACGGATTGCCGCGACCACATCACTGGCTGTCAGGTTGCGCGAAGCGGTCTTGTTCGGGTCCAGCCAGACGCGCAGCGAGTAGTCGCCCATGCCAAACAGCTGCACGTCGCCTACGCCGCCCAGGCGCGCCAGCTCGTCCTTGATGTTGAGGATGGCGTAGTTGGACAGATAGAGCATGTCGTAGCGGTTGTCCGGCGAGGTCAGGTGCACGACCATGGTCAGGTCAGGCGAGGCCTTGTCGACGGTGATACCGATACGGGTCACTTCCTCGGGCAGCTTGGGCTGGGTACGGGTGACGCGGTTCTGCACCTGCACCTGGGCGTTGTCCAGGTCGGTACCCAGGGCGAAGGTGATGGTCAGTGTCAGCTTGCCGTCCGCAGTGGACTGGGAGGACATGTACAGCATGTTCTCCACACCGGTAATGGCCTGCTCCAGCGGCGCGGCAACGGTTTCGCCGATGACCTTGGGGTTGGCGCCGGGGAAGTTGGCGCGCACCACCACGGTAGGCGGCACCACTTCGGGGTATTCGCTGATCGGCAGCTGGAACAGCGAGATAGAACCCGCGATCAGCAGCACCAGCGACAGCACCGCGGCGAAGATCGGCCGGGTAATGAAGAATTTCGAGAAGTTCATCGGTAGGGTCCCTTAACCGCGTGGCGCCTGGGCGCTGGCGACTTTCACGTTGTTGCCCGCCACCTTCGGCGCCGGGTTGCTGGCCTCCAGGGCCTGACGCTGCTGGGCGAGGGCGGCGAGGGTTTGCTCGCTGGCCATCTGTGTTTCTTCCGGGGTTACCGGCGAACCAGGGCGCACGCGCTGCAGGCCCTTGACCACGATGCGGTCGTCCTTGCCCAGGCCGCTGCGCACGATGCGCAAGCCTTCCAGCTTTGGCCCCAGTTCCACGGCGCGGTAGGTGGCTTTGTTGTCCTTGTCCATGACCAGCACAAACTTCTTGCCAAGGTCGGTGCCCACGGCTTCGTCGTTGATCAGCATGGCGTCGTACTGGGCGCTGCCGACCAGCTTCAGGCGCGCATACAGGCCCGGGGTGAACTGGCCGTTGCTGTTGTCGAATACCGCGCGGCCGCGGATGGTGCCGGTGCGCGGGTTGACCTGGTTGTCGACGAAGTTCATCTGGCCCAGGTGCGGGTTGCCGCTTTCGTTGGTCAGGCCCAGGTATACCGGGGTGCTCTGGCTACGCTGGCCTTCACGGGCCAGCTGGGTGTACTTGAGGTACACGCGCTCGTCGGCGTCGAAGTAGGCGTAGACCTTGTCGGTGGACACCACACTGGTCAGCGGGGTGACATCGGCGGTGACGATGTTGCCGGCGGTGAACTCGGCGCGGCTGACACGGCCGCTGATGGGCGCGGTGACGCGGGTGAAGCTGAGGTTCAGGCGTGCCAGGTCGAGCTGGGCCTGGATCGCATCGACGCCGGCACGGGCTTCGGCGGCGGCACTGCTGCGCGATTCGGCCAGTTCGGCGGAGATGGCGTTGCTGTCACGCAGGCGTTCACCACGGCGGGCTTCGTTGGCGCTGCGGATGGCGGTGGCCTTGGCCTGTTGCAGTTGGGCTTCGAGACGGCGGACTTCAGCCTGGAACGGGCGCGGGTCGATCTGGAACAGCAGGTCGCCTTTCTTGACCTGGGCGCCTTCGGTGAAGGCGACCTGGTCGATCTGGCCGGAGACCCGCGGGCGCACTTCGACGGTTTCCGGGGCTTCGAGGCGGCCGGTGAACTCGTCCCATTCGGTGATCGGTTGTTCGATCACCTTGGCCACACTTACCTTCGGCGCGGCGGGAGCCTGCACGGCGTCGGGGGTTCGACCGCAAGCGCTGATCACCACCACTGCCAGGGCAGCGAGGGGGAAGCGCAAAGGTTTGAGTGATTGTTCCATGGAGAACTCCGCCAAAGTATTAGTAGTGGGCGGAGTGTGAGTGTGTTGCGCGCGAGGCACGAATCGAACGGGACGAAGGTTAATATCACGCTGAATGATAAGTGGGGATCAACTATCGATGGCTGCCAGGGTTGCACGCAGGGCACCGCCTGTGCGGGCACTACGTTACGCGAAAGCCTGGGCCTGGCCATTCAGTGAATACTTGAGGCCAGCTCGAAGATTGGCATGTACATGAGGATCACGATCAGGCCGATCAGCAGGCCGATGAAGGTCATCAACAGCGGCTCGAACAGTTTGACGAACCATTCCACCCAGCGGCCGATTTCCTGATCATGGAAGTCGGCGCAGCGCTCCAGCATCTCGCCCAGGTTGCCAGACTGCTCGCCAGCGCGCAGCAGGCGCAGGGATACCGGCGTCACCAGGTGCCCGGCCGCGAGTGCATCGGAGAGCGGCAGCCCTTCGCCCACCCGCTGGCTGGCCTGCTCCAGGCCCTGTGCTGCTGCGTTGCCGAGCAGGCCGCGGGCCATGCCCATGGCGGTGAGGATGGGAATCCCGCCTTGCAGCAGGATGCCCAGCGAGCGATAGAAACGCGCCAGCTCGTACATCATCAGGCGTTGGTGCAGTGCTGGCAGGCGCCGCAGTTGGCAGGAGGCCCAGTACCGTACACGCGGGTGCCGGCGTAGCAGCCAAAGCGCCGCGCCCCCACCGGCGGTACCCAGCGCCAGTGGCGCTTGCTGGGCATGCAGAAACAGGCCGACCTGCATCAGCACCCGGGATAGCCAGGGTAGTTCGGTGCCCATGCCCTCGAACACCTGGCTGAACCGCGGCACCACATAGCCGAGCAGGAACAGCACCACACCGCCCCCCACCAGTAACAGCAGTAACGGGTAGACCGAGGCACCCACCAGTTTCTGCCGGACCAGGTCCAGGCGCTGGCGATAGCTGATGTAGCGGGTGAGGGCGTCGCCCAGAGCACCGGTGCGTTCGCTGGACTGCACCAGCGCCACATACAGCGGCGGGAATACCCGCGGTTGCTGGCCCAGCGCCTGGGACAGTGAGCGGCCTTCGTACAGCTGGCGCACCAGCTCGGCGAGCACCTTGCGCGCTGTCGCTGCCGGGCTCTTCTCCGCCAGGCTCTCCAGTGCGTCGATCAGCGGCAGGCCGGCATTGAGCAAGGTTGACAGCTCTTGGCTGAACAGCACCAGGTCGAACGCCGCTTCACGGCGCCAGGCCATGCCGCGCAGGGCGCCGCCGCTGCTGCGCAGGCTGAGCACACGCAGGCCTTGGTCTTCGGCCTGGCGGCGGGCCTGGTCGGCGTCCTCGGCGTCGATCTGCAACTGCACCACGCCCTGCCTACCCAGGGCCTTGAGGCTGTAGCGCATGGCTGCTCTCCTTACTGCCAGCTGGTAACTTCGGCATTTTCGCCATCGCCACCCGGCTGGCCGTCCTTGCCCATCGACAGCAGGTCGTACTCACCGCCGTTCTCGCCAGGTTGCCGGTAGATATAAGGGCGGCCCCACGGGTCTTGCGGCACGGCCTTCTGCAGGTACGGGCCGGTCCAGCGAGCCTCGCCACTGGGCGCGACCACCAGCGCCTGCAAGCCTTGTTCGCTGTTGGGGTAGTGGCCGACCTCCAGACGGTACAAGTCCAGGGCCTTGCTCAGCCCCTCGATCTGCGCCCGCGCTACCTTGGCCTCGGAGCGGCCTAGCTGACTGAAGTACTTGGGGGCGACGATGCCGGCCAGCAGGCCGAGTACTACCAGTACCACCAGGAGTTCAAGCAGAGTGAAGCCACGTTGCGGGTTGGTTCTGCGCTGCATGGTGAAACCCTCCACTGCATGGGGACAAGCGTTGACATGCACCATGCAACAGCCGTGCACGTCTGCCTTGGGGCCTTGCGCCATGCGGCACAGGAAGCGGCACAGTGCTTGCGTCGTGGTGAATGTCCTCGGGTTTTCCGGGGCATTTCCCCCACATCGGGGGCCACGACGAAGAGGCGACCGGCATGCGTGGACTCATCCTCGGTTTGATCTGGCTGGCGGCAGGTGCTGCCCAGGCCGATGTGTACATCTCAATCGATGCCAAGGGTGGCTACGTACTAACCAATGTCCATCGACCAGGGCGACACTATGAGAAGGTGATCAGCGAGCCGCTGGCCCAGGGCGGGCCGGTCAACGCGCAGATGATCACCGGCCGCCCTTACGCCAAGGTAGTCGCCACGGCTGCGCGCCTCCACAACCTGCCGCCGGCGCTGCTGCACGCGGTGATCAAGGCCGAGTCCGGCTACAACCCCAAAGCCCGTTCGCGGGCGGGTGCGGTGGGGTTGATGCAACTGATGCCGGACACCGCCCGCGAGATGGGGGTGCAGGACCGCCTGGACCCGGAAGACAATGTGCAGGGCGGGGCACGCTACCTCAAGCAGATGCTCACCCTGTTCGACAACGACATCACCTTGGCCGTGGCGGCCTACAACGCCGGCCCGGATGCTGTGCTGCGGCGTGGTGCCGTGCCGCCGTTTGCCGAGACACGGCGCTATGTGCCGACGGTGCTGCGGGAGTATCGAAAGTTGCAAGGGTTGGCTGATGATTCGTCTTTGTAACAACGGGCGTGCAGCTCACGGATTCCTGCAGGGGACGCGCCACCCTCAGGCTGTTTCGGGTAGTTGAAGTGAGGAGGGAATAAATACCCTTCGGCGGATGCCATCAATTTAATATTATGGTTTCCCCAAGTCTGGGCTATAACCTTCTGAAGGTGCCCAGCTGAGGAGTCCGTTATGGACGTCGCCCCTCGTTCCGTCACTCTTGAAGTGCCTGCCGGTAGCGAGCTGGCCGCCCCGCGCAAGCCATTCAACCTGCTGCGCTGGTATGCCTGGGTCAGTCTGGCCATCATTCTCTCGGTGGCTGCCGGGCTGGGGCTGATTTCCAGCCGCTTCATCATCGACGAGAGCGTCGAGCGTGATGCGTTACTCACCGCACAGTTCATCACCTCCATTGCCGATGCCGAAGTGCGCCATGTGTCGATCCCCAATGTGCGGACCATGGGCGAACTGCTCGATCCGCGCACCGACCGCAATAACTTGCCCGACGTCGACCCGCAAGCCCGGCGCAAGGCCCGCGGCGAGTTCCTTGACCATATCGCTCACCTGCCCGATATGCTGCTGGCCAATATTTACGCCTTGGACCGCACAGTGATCTGGTCCAGCAACCCGGCGCTGATCGGCAAGCTGATCGAAGGCGACGAAGACCTGGATCAGGCTTTCGAGTACAAGATGCGGGTCTCGGCCAGCTACCACAATTTCGAACAGGCGCGCGCCGAGCAGAAGTTCATCACCCCGCCCAAGCAGTTGTTCATTGAGAACTACATTCCGCTGTTCGATGCCGATGGCGATCGGGTCACAGCGATGGTCGAGATTTACAAGGAGCCCCACGACCTGATCGTACGCATCGAACGTGGCCTGATCCTGATCTGGTTGGCTATCACGGTCGGCGCTGCACTGGTCTATGTCGGCCTTTACGGCATCATGCACCGCGCCGCACGGCTGCTGGCGGTGCAGCAGAAACGACTGATCAGCAGCGAAACCTACGTGGCACTGGGTGAGGTGTCTTCGGCGGTGGCCCATAGCTTGCGCAACCCACTGGCCAGTATCCGCTCAAGTGCCGAACTGGCCCAGGCGTTCGACGAAGGCCCGGCGCAACGCCAGGTCAACGATATCATCAGCCAGGTCGATCGCATGTCGCAGTGGATCCGCCAGATGCTGCAGTCACTGCGCCCGCTGAACGACGAGGTATTGGCAGTGGACTTGCCGCAGGCGTTGCAGGAAAGCCTGCAGACCTACGCTGTGCCGCTGGCGCGCAGCGGGGTAAGCCTGGACCTGCAACCCTTACCGGCCGTGCAGGTGTTGGGGCACCCGGTATTGCTGCGCCAGGTATTCAGTAGCCTGATTGCCAATGCCTTGGAGTCGATGGAGCAGGGCGGGCGGTTGCGTATCGAGGTGGTACGTCACAACCGGCGCAGCCTGACTTTGCGCCTGTCCGACAATGGCAAGGGCATGAACGAAGAGCAGCAGCGTATGGCTTTTCGACCGTTCTTTACCACCAAACAGGGTGGGCTGGGGGT
>NZ_JBYSYE010000021.1:0-32132 GCF_058782925.1 Pseudomonas sp. FW305-E2
GCTCAGCGCCCCGCCCTGCCCCCAGCGACACCCGCTGGCGGGCAGCCTGTGGGCGCAGCAGCCACAACGCCTTGAACAATGGTTGCGGGCCCTGGATGCCGATGACCGACCGTTGCGCGAGTGGCTGGCGCAATTGGGCAGCCGGCGCCTGGGGCATTACTACGAACGCCTGTGGCAATTTGCCCTGGGCCAGGCGCCAGGCATCGAGCTGCTGGCCGCCAACCTGGCGATTCGCGACGGCGGGCGCACCTTGGGCGAGCTCGACGTGGTGTTGCGCGACTGCGACGGCGTGCACCACCTGGAACTGGCGATCAAGCTGTACCTGGGCCCGGAAGGCGCCGGGCACGATCCCCATGCCTGGCTGGGGCCAGGTTGCCATGACCGGCTGGGGACCAAGCTTGCGCACCTGGCGGGGCACCAGTTGCCCATGTCCAAGGGGGCGCACAGCCGTCAGGCGCTGGCCCAGCTAGGGGTGGAGCAGGTGCAGGCGCAAATGTGGCTGGGTGGTTACCTGTTCTATCCACAGCCTGGGCATGCCGAGGCGCCGGAGGGCGCCAACCCGCAACATTTGCGCGGGCGCTGGCTTCGTCGGCGGGACTGGGTGATGGCCGAGGGCGAGCGTTGGCAGCCGCTGCAGCGGCATGCCTGGCTGGCGCCGGCTAGGGTGGCGTCAGGTGAGTGCTGGCAGGCGGAGCAGTTTGCGGCGTGGCTGCATGTGCTGGAGCAGCAGGCACCGGCGCAGTTGCTGGTACGACTGGTGCCTGATGCCGAGGGTGCCTGGCAGGAGGCAGAGCGGGTGTTTTTGGTGGCTGATGACTGGCCGTATCTGCCCGGTAACTGATGTCGCCTGTTCCGGCCCCTTCGCGGGCCCGCCCGCGAAGAGGCCGGTGGCTGGCAACAGAATTTTCACAGACCCAGCGCAAAGATTCGTTTCTGGTAACCATTACAATGGTACCTGAGCGCCAGCAAGAGCGCCTTTCCGACCTGATGACGAGGACCGATCATGGTTTCATCCAACCCCGCGACCCATTACGCGCGCCTGTCCATCGCCCTGCATTGGCTGATGCTGGTGCTGCTGGCCGCTGTCTATGCGCTCATCGAATTGCGCGGCCTGTTCCCCAAGGACAGCGTCGAACGCAACCTGATGAAGGACCTGCACTTCATGCTCGGGCTCAGCGTGTTCGTGCTGGTCTGGCTGCGTCTGGCCATGCGCCTGAGCCGCCCGACGCCGCCCATCGTGCCAAAACCACCGGCCTGGCAGACTGGCCTGGCGCACCTGATGCACCTGGCACTGTACCTGATGATGATCGGCCTGCCGCTGGCCGGCTGGCTGATCCTCAGCGCCGCCGACAAACCGGTGCCGTTCTTTGGCCTGGAGCTGCCCCATCTGATCGGCCCGAACCCGGACCAGGCCAAGTTCATCAAAGGCTGGCATGAGCGTATTGGCAGCTGGGGCTACTGGCTGATCGGCCTGCATGCACTGGCCGGGCTTTACCACCACTATGTGCAGCGCGACAACACGCTGTTGCGCATGCTGCCTTACAAGTAACCGCGTCGCCCCTGCAGGCCACCTGTGTGTACGAAGATCAGGCGGCTGCCGGGCTTGAACAGCCCGGCAGCGACCTGATCACGCAAGGCCAGCAGAGCCTTGCCGGTATAGAGGGCTTCGAGCGGCACGTCAGTGTGCTGCTCGCAGTCGGCGATAAACGTCAGTAGCGCATCGTCGAATTTTCCGAAACCGCCACGGCAGGCGTCGTGTAGCTGGTAGCCGTGCGTGCCGGCCAGTGCTGCCACCGTCTCCGGCACCCCATGATCCCTGGGTACGGCCAAGGCGCCATGCACGGCATGCGCCCCTGCCTCGGCCATCACCAGGCCGGCCAAGGTAGTCCCCGTTCCGGCAGCCAACCACCAGGCGTCGTAGTCTGACCAGCCCAAGGCCGAGATTTGCGCGCGCGCCTGCTGCATGATCAGCGCGCAGCCCTGCGCACCGGCCAGCCCGCCGCCCCCTTCGGGGATGCAGTGCCAGCCTGGATAGCGCGCCTGCCAGGAAGCCCAAAAGCCTGGCTCGTTGCGCGCACGGTAGCCGCCGTAGCCTAGCCAATGCAGTTTCATGCCCAGCGCCTGCAGGTCACGCACGGTTGGCGTGTCCTGGGCATGGCCGCGTAACAGGCCGACGGTGGCGAAGCCGAAACGCTTGCCGGCAGCGGCCAAGGCGTGCAGGTGGTTGGAATGGTTGCCGCCAAGGCTGATCAGGCCTGGAGCATGGCTGGCGCCGGCCTGTTGCAGGTGGTGGCGTAGCTTGAACCACTTGTTGCCGCTGATCAGCGGGTCAATCAGGTCCAGGCGCAGAATGGCGGCCTGGACCTGGGCTTGCCGCAGCCAGGGCAAGTCCAGAAACTGCAGGGGGGCTGGGGGGAGGTCGAATACATGCATGGATCGCAGTGTACAGGGTAATCCCGCAAGCGCTTGTAATCGATGAGTCACCCCCGCCGAGGCATCACAGTGCCAGGGTGGCTCGACACAGGCATCGATACCCCGGCACAGGCCGTCGTAGGAGCGGGTTCACCCGCGAACACCGGCAAAGCCGGTGCCATCCACCGCGTCACCTGTTTCGCGGGCATGCCCGCTCCCACACGTGCAGGTGTCGGGTTCACGCAGCCCCAACGACCTCAGAGCTCAGCCGCCAACCGCGAGCCTTGGTTGATCGCCCGCTTGGCATCCAGCTCGGCCGCCACATCCGCGCCACCAATCAGGTGCACCGACTGCCCCGCCGCCGCCAGCCCTTCCTGCAGCTCGCGCAGCGGATCTTGCCCGGCACAGATCACCACGTTATCCACCGCCAGCACCTGCGGCTCGCCGCCGTCCACACGAATGTGCAGGCCGGCATCGTCGATAGCCAGATACTCGACGCTGTTGAGCATCTGCACCCCCTTGTTCTTCAACCCGGTGCGGTGAATCCAGCCGGTCGTCTTGCCGAGCCCGTCACCCACCTTGGATTTCTTGCGCTGCAACAGGTACACCTGCCGCGCCGGGGCATGCGGCTCGGCCTTGATCCCGGCCACACCACCTCGCGCCTGAAGGTGGGTATCGATGCCCCACTCTTTCCAGAATGCCGCTCGGTCCTGGCTGGTGGCCACGCCCTCATGTACCAGGTACTCGGACACATCGAAGCCGATACCTCCCGCGCCAATCACGGCCACCGACTTGCCCACAGGCTTGCGCTCGAGCAGCACGTCCAGGTAGCTGAGCACCTTGGCGTGCTCCACGCCCGCAATGGCCGGGGTACGCGGGGCGATGCCGGTAGCCAGGATGATTTCATCAAAGCCGCCGCCCACCAGTGCCTGCACATCCACACGGGTATTCAGGCGCAGGTCGACGCCCGTGCTTTTGACCTTGTTGCGGAAGTAACGCAGCGTTTCGAAGAATTCTTCCTTGCCCGGCACCCGCTTGGCCACGTTGAACTGGCCACCGATCTCGCTGGCGGCGTCAAACAGGGTCACCGCGTGGCCCCGCTCGGCCGCCACGGTGGCCGCCGCCAGGCCAGCCGGGCCGGCGCCGACCACGGCAATGCGCTTCACCGTACGTACAGGCAGGTAGTTGAGTTCGGTCTCGTGGCAGGCACGCGGGTTGACCAGACAGCTGGTCAGTTTGCCGCCGAAGGTGTGGTCCAGGCAGGCCTGGTTGCAGCCGATGCAGGTGTTGATTTCATCCGCGCGACCGGCTGCGGCCTTGTTGACGAAGTCCGGGTCGGCGAGAAACGGTCGGGCCATCGAGACCATGTCCGCATCGCCCTCGGCCAGCACCGCCTCGGCCACCTCCGGGGTGTTGATGCGGTTGGTGGTGATCAGCGGAATGCTCACCACGCCCCGCAACTTGGCGGTGACTTTGCTGAAGGCCGCACGCGGCACTTTGGTGGCGATGGTCGGAATACGCGCCTCGTGCCAACCGATTCCGGTGTTGATCAAGGTAGCGCCGGCCTGCTCGATGGCCTTGGCCAGCAGCTCGATCTCGTCCCAGGTGCTGCCACCCTCGACCAGGTCGAGCATCGACAGGCGGAAGATGATGATGAAGTTCGGCCCTACCGCGCCACGCACCCGGCTGACGATTTCCACTGCCAGGCGCATGCGGTTTTCATAACTGCCGCCCCAGCGGTCGGTGCGGTGGTTGGTGTGGGCGGCCAGGAACTGGTTGATGAAGTAACCTTCCGAACCCATGATTTCGACACCGTCGTAACCGGCACGCTGGGCCAGCACGGCACAATTGACGAAGTCGGCAATCTGCTTCTCGATACCCTCCTCGTCCAGCGCCTTGGGCTTGAACGGGTTGATCGGCGCCTGGATCGCGCTAGGTGCCACCTGGCGTGGGCTGTAGGCGTAGCGCCCGGCATGCAGGATCTGCAGGCAGATCTTGCCACCGGCAGCGTGCACCGCCTCGGTGACGATGCGGTGCTTGTCGGCCTCTTCCTCGGTGCTGAGCTTTGCCGCACCGGAATACACCCCGCCTTCATCATTGGGCGCAATGCCGCCAGTGACCATCAGGCCAACGCCACCGCGGGCGCGCTCGGCAAAGTATGCAGCCATGCGCTCGAAGCCGCCGGGGCGCTCTTCGAGGCCGGTGTGCATCGAGCCCATCAGGGTGCGGTTGCGCAAGGTGGTAAAGCCCAGGTCCAGCGGGGCAAGCAGGTGCGGGTAGCGGTCGGCGGCCATGGAAAGGTCCCCTGATGGCGTGATCACGGATTGCGGGCACCTCACTGGGTGGCGGGCCCCGTCGTTTGTCTGTCAGCGACATTAAACAGCCGTTTGAAAGGGCTCAATGATCGAAACTGACAAGTTATTGATCCTGGCGCACAGCGAGACTGCTGAGGGCTGACGCATAGGCCCGACCGGTATCAATACCCCTACGCTGCCCCCCTTTACTTGCTTGCGGGGCATAGGGGGAGCCTCTTTGCATGCCCGTTCCACCTTGCAACTCATCCCATCGATCGAATCTTTGCGATGTCCTTGCTTGGAGGGGCTCCGAACATCCGGCTGTATTCTCGGCTGAACTGTGACGGGCTCTCATAGCCCACCGTGAACCCGGCCGTGGAAACATCCAGCCCTTCTGAAATCATCAACCTTCGTGCGTGCTGCAGACGCAGTTGTTTCTGGTACTGCAACGGGCTCATCGCGGTGATTGCCTTGAATCGGTGGTGAAGCGTGGAATTACTCAAATTGACATAGCTCGCCAACTCATCGATGTGCAGCGGCTGCGCATAGTTGTTGTTCAACCATTCGATAGCTCTTGTCACCCGGTGGGTCTGGCTGTCGTTGATGGCTATCTCATGTAATCGCTGGCCCTGCTGGCCTTTGAGCAACCGGTAGAATATTTCCCTGAGGGCCAGCGGAGCCAATGCCGGGATATCGGAGGGCACATCCAACAGACGTACCAGTCGCAACATGGCATCAAGCAATGGGGTATCAATCCTGTCCAGATAGAGGCCGCGACGAGATGGCTGGCTGGGTACGCCGATCGGGCTGACGTCGGCAATCAGCTGAGCGATTTCTGCCGGGTCGATATCCAGGCGAATGCAGAAGTAGGGCCTCTCTGGAGAGGCCTCGGTCACTTGCCCAGCCAGAGGCAGTGTCACAGAGACAACCAGATAGTTCAGTTGATCGTAGGTATAGCTTTCATCCCACAACTGGATCTGTTTCCGGCCCTGTACAATTATGCACAATCCCGGTTTATGAACCGTATGGATGACGTCTGTTGGCGTGTCGCTGCGTATGAAATGCAACGGATCAATCGCCGTTTGATAGACGCCGTATGTCGGAGCAAAACGTTGCATCGCTGATGCCAGTTCGGCCCTGAGGCGTGTCAGCTCATCGTCCAGATCACTCACTACCGTTACCTCCCCGTTCGGCTGTCCCGATTGCAGAGGATAGGTGGGTTCGCATCCATTTGGGTAGATGCCGAATGGATCATTTGATCTGCCAAAAGCCCGGTTTTTCCGGGCTTTTGGCGCAGCCCAGGCACATCAGGCATTGATGACTCGGTCCGAACCGTCCTCGGCTACACGCCGGTCGTTGAGTCGGTCTGCACCGTCCTCGGCGACCCGACGGCCATTGAGTCGGTCTGCACCGTCCTCGGCAACCCGACGGCCATTGAGTCGGTCTGCACCGTCCTCGGCGACCCGACGGCCATTGAGTCGATCTGCACCGTCCTCGGCAACCCGACGGCCATTGAGTCGGTCTGCACCGTCCTCGGCAACCCGACGGCCATTGAGTCGGTCTGCACCGTCCTCGACCAGGATTGGTGCACACAGGTATTTGCAAGGTTTATGGGTCCAGTTGCCTTGCTCTTTGGCTGGAAGCGCCATCGAACTTGCGCTCAGAACAGTTAAGGCGACTCCAATCATCATTTTGTTAACATTTTTCATGACAGCGACTCCGAAATTAGCGATGGATTCGTTGCCGGTTGTCAGTGCAATGCGTGACGTTGATGCCTGTATGCTTCCAGGCTTGGTCGCTCTGATGGCCGGCAGCAGCAGTGGGTTCGCTTGCTGCTTGGGCTCAGATTAAGGCGGCGGTAATGAACCCGTTATGGGTTTCCTGCGATGATTTTGCACATTCCTGCGGCGAGGCATCTCGGGGCTCAGGCTTCAGGCAGGAGCAGGCATCCCTTTCCCAGGCTTTGCATAAAGAGCCTAATACAGTTAACCGCTGTTCAACGATTGACATCCAGGACACGCTTGCCGCGGGTATGCCCCCCTGAGCTCAGCGTTATAGCGTCGGTCACCTTGGAAAGTGGCATCACCTCAACCTCGACGCGCAACTTCTCCTCAGCAATCAATTGCGCGATCTGTGCTAACTGGCGCCCGTCCGAACGGGTAGCGAAATGTTTGCCGACAGCGTCGTGTTCAAGCGCCTTCTGCGGGTCGGGTGGGCTGACGGTAGATACAAGTACACCTCCTCGTTTGACAATCGTCCACGAACGGTCTTGCGTTTCTCCTCCTACCAGGTCGAGAACAACATCGATCTCTTCAGCCACGTCTTCGAACCGTTGCGCGGTATAGTCAATGACCTGCTGCGCCCCGAGTGAAAACAGGTAGTCTCGGTTGCCGGCCGAGGCCGTTGTCAATACATAGGCACCGGCCAGGCGAGCCAGCTGTACGGCGAAACTTCCTACACCTCCCGCAGCCCCGTGAATCAACACTGTTTGACCCGACTGTAGGTTGGCGTGTTCATGCAGTGCTTGCCAGGCGGTAAGCGCTGCAGCAGGAATGCCACTGGCGTGGAGGAGCGGCAGGCCGGCGGGCTTATGCGCAAGCCTGTCGGCGGCTACCACGGCCTGAGTCGCGTAGCCACCGACTATGCCTATGAAACCGAATACCTCATCCCCCACAACAAACCCGTGGACATTTTTGCCAACCGCTGCAACGGTACCGGCAACCTCGACCCCCGGCGTATAGGGCAAAGACAATGGGATGAATTGCTTCATTGCCCCTGAGAGGATCTTCCAGTCAATCGGGTTGACTCCACTCCCCGCGACATTGATTAAAACCTGGTCGTCATTGGGCACCAAATCTGGGACATCTTTGAGTTCCAACCCCTGAACCTGACCGTACTGTGCCACTTGGATAGCTTTCATAGTTTTTCCCATTGGTAAGGTGATGATGCCCCAGATGCTCTGTGGTGCTGCACTTCGACTACTGACGACGGGCGTCCAAGCTGAAGCGGCCTGCACCAAAAAAGCCACGGTCTGCAGCAAGCCACCGGCCATCGCGATGTTCTTGAAGAAATGGATGAACTGGGCCTGGTCGGCCAGCGCGCTGTGGAAAATCGCTGCGGTGAGAACACTGAACAACGCCAGTACGACTGCAGCAGTTCGGGTGAGAGTGTGGCTCCATACGCCTTTGCTTAATAGCCGGTTAGTTTCGGCATTTATGTTCGAATAAATAGAAAAGTTGTATCCGGTTCGTGCAGCCCTCAGACAGTCCAGGATCGGGCAAAGGGCTGAGAGGAGTCGCAGATCAATCAAGCAGGATCGTGCATGACTGCCGCAGGAATCACATAACGCTGTTCCCCCCAGGATTTTTACTCTTGCTTCAACACCTGCCGGTCAGCAGGTGCCTCTGAAACCAGTAACAGGAGTGAAAAAAATGCACGGCATCGAACACAAAGTCATCGTGATTACAGGCGCCAGCAGTGGTATCGGCGAAGCCACAGCCCGCCTGCTCGCCAGCAAAGGCGCTCGCGTCGTTCTGGGGGCCCGCCGTACCGACCGCCTTGAAGCCCTGGCCGATGACATTCGTTCAGCAGGCGGTACCGCTGATGTGCTGGCACTGGACGTCACCAGCCTGGACGACATGCAGTCCTTCATCGATTTCGCTGTCGAATTGCATGGTCGCGTCGATGTACTCATCAACAATGCCGGCGTAATGCCACTCTCGAAACTGGAAGCGTTGAAGGTCAATGAGTGGAACCGGATGATCGACGTGAACATTCGCGGCGTACTACACGGTATTGCTGCAACGCTGCCGCTCATGCAACAGCAGCGTGCTGGCCAGATCATCAATATCGCCTCAATTGGTGCCTACGCCGTGAGCCCTACTGCTGCGGTGTACTGCGCCACCAAATATGCCGTCCGGGCAATTTCCGAAGGTCTGCGTCAAGAGGTCGGGGGTGATATTCGAGTCACGGTGATTGCACCAGGCGTTACCGAATCGGAGCTGGCCGACAGCATTTCGGATGAAGGCGGACGCGCGGAGATGAGGGAGTTTCGCAAGATCGCGATTCCCGCTGCGGCCATTGCCCGTGCGATTGCCTACGCGGTCGAGCAGCCAGCGGATGTCGACGTCAGCGAGCTGATCGTGCGTCCAACCGCGAGTCCATTCTGATGCTCTATTGACGATAGCGAGGAACAGAGATGGGCAAGCCATATGGAAACCAGAACACATACGTTGGCATGTGGGTGACGGCTGACGGTCGGATTCGCCATGAACTCTTGCCCGGGGGCCGCTACGACGAAGCACGCGGTCGGCAAGCAAGTGCTTACCAGGGCCGCTATTGGTTGGAGGGTGATCACATCGAGTATGTCGATGACACTGGATTTACCGCTGATGGTGAGTTTCGCAACAATGTGTTGTACCACGCCGGGATGGTTTTATACCCCGAACGTTGAAGCGCAAGCCGGAATGGAGACATTCCGGCTTTGTCGTGACTCTGAACCCTGAAAGCCCTGCCGTTGCGTCCAGAGTGTGTTCTCACTGCCGTGACCAGATCAGGTGAAATACACCGCGCGCTGTCCGCCTTGAACCTGTACCTGACCGTACGGCACCCAGGAAGCGAGGCAGCTTTTATCCTGCGTACTCGCCAAGAAAGAGGGAGGACACTATGACCCTGGATGTGACAGAGCGGACTTCTGCCCATGGTTTGGAGGCACACATCCGGGGCAAGCGAATTGCCGCTTCGGACGTGCTGGCCGACCGGGACATCTTGGTGCAGATTTTCAACCGGGAACGTGAGGAAGGTAACTTCATCGTCCCAGCGGTGGCCGAACCCTTGCTGGTCTGGATCATTTCGGGAAACGCTGCCGTACAGGAACGTGAGCTTGGGGGCCAATGGGAAACCAGCGAAGTTGCTAAAGGCGATTTCTTTTTGACCACTTCGGCGCAACCGTATGAGATGCGTTGGAACGTCTCCAGCGCAGACGCCTTTGAAGTCATGCACATCTATCTCGGTGTCCCGCTCCTGGAAAAAGCCATCCATGAAGTAATGGGCGGGCCTGTCGAGGCCGTTCGCCTGCGGGAAGTGTCAGGCGGGCGTGACGAAGGACTGTCGGTACTGCTGGAGCATGTTCGGCTGGAACTCATGGGACGTGGCGCAAGCCCGCTCTATTTGCAGGGTCTGGCCCAATGCATCGCCGTCTACCTTGCCCGCAATTATCTGGATAGCTCAGCGGACGATCGCCCACGCCGCAACGCTCTCCCTGCGTACAAGTTTCGGCGCGTGCTGGCGGCCATGGAAGCCGATCTGGCAAGGGACTTCAATTTAAGGCAGTTGGCCGAGGTTGCCGGGATGAGTGAATGCCACTTCAGCCGAATGTTCAAAAAAGCCGCCGGATATTCACCCTTGCAGTTCTTCATCAGGTTGAGGATGGCTCGGGCCCGGCAGCTTCTCCTCGAGACCGATCAGAGCATCATCGATATAGGCCTGGAGGTTGGGTATAGCAGTCACAGCCATTTCTCACAGGTGTTCAAACGCGAGGTGGGCGTAACGCCCACGCAATACCGCCAATAGGGGAATATGATGCCGTATAGAAGCTCGGCGAACGCATCGGTTTTTGTTACCGACCGCCCAGTGTGCCTTCAAGATCCCTCCAGCCGAACAGCCAGGGGCTCAGCGAAGCGGCAACCGTGCAGCGGCGTTGCGTAAGCGCGAGCGACACCTTAACTGGCCAACGCAGGAATCGGCGCATTCAGGGCAACGGCAGCCCGGACCGGGTCGAAGTACTCACGGATAAAGGCAAGCTTGCCGTCCTTGACACGCACGAAGAGCACATACTCCTGTTCATAGATGCGCCGGGCGTCAGGTTCGACTTTTTCGAATGGTCAGGAGGATCGGGCCTGAGCCTTAAACCGTTCGATCAGCCATTTCGAGGCCGGGCCGGGAGGCGTGTCGGTGCGGTAAATAACATCGAACGCATAATCGCCGCCAAAACAGTCGGGCAGTTCGACTTGCACGAGGCGTCCGGTGGCCAGGTCATCGCGAACCATGTCTATCGGCATGTTGCCCCAGCCGATGCCTTCGCGAAGCAGCATGTGCTTGGCGCCCAAATCCGCCAGGCGCCACGTGCGTGTGCCGATCACCGCGAATTCCTGATCTGCAGTGAGCCGTGAACGATCTGTCAGAACCAGTTGAACATGTGCGCGACCTGAACCCGGCGGGTGTGGACCCGGTTGCGCCAACGGGTGGTCAGGCGCGGCCACCGGAACCAGCGCCACCTTACCTACGCCGATACGTTCAATGCCATCAATGCTTGTGGTCAGAGGGCCACTCACACCCAACGTGGCGCCGCGGTCGAGCACCCGTTGGGTCACTGCGCCAAGCGCCTCTATATGCAGGTGTAGGGATACGGTTGGAAACGTTTCTCGGAAGGCTTTCAGCGCATCGACCATACGCTCGCGAGGCAACATTACGTCAAGCACGAGATGCACTTCGGCTTCCAGGCCATGCAGCAAACCGCGAACCTTGGCGCGCAGCCCGTCAATGCTGCTGTAGATGGTGCGCGCCTCGGCCAGCACTGTCCGGCCGGCGTCGGTCAATTGCGGCTTACGGGTGGTTTTGCGATCAAAAAGGCTGACGCCCAGCTGCAGTTCCAGGTTGGCAATGGAGTAGCTCACCACTGAAGTGGCGCGATGCAACTTGCGCGCTGCTCCAGCAAAACTGCCGACATCGACTACTGCAAGAAATACCCGCAGTTGATCGAGCGTTGGGGTACCCGGGTCTGAAATCATTGCTCTTCTCTCGAACGTTCCGGCTCATATTATCTGAGGTTTGCAGGTAAGCCAGCGGGTCAAAGCCCCGGTGAGCCAGGTGCCCCTGTGTTTACTCCGCTCCTGGATAGCGGGGTTGGCTGGCGATTCAAAGCATGATTTGCGCTTACGGACCGAGAGACTGCATATCGGCGCAAAATCCCGACAGCCTCGGCAAGCTTACGAAAGCCTCTCTCTGCGCGTTGCGCGACAGTAAAGCCGTCCCTTACAGGCTAGAGCCGGCGAATGTCTCCTCGGCTCACAACGCAGGAGAGCATCATGACTACTATCACGCCCAACATTCCCCATGAAGTCGAAGGCAAAGTCGCGCTGGTCACCGGCGCCGCCAGTGGCATCGGCAAGGCAATTGCGCTTTTGCTGCATGCACGTGGCGCCAGGGTCGTTGCCGAAGATATCGACCCTGCCGTAGAAGACCTCGCACGTCCAGGGCTGGTCCCACTGGTGGCGGACATCAGCGAAGATGGCGCTGCAGAACGTGCCGTAGGCCTTGCCGTCGAGCGGTTCGGCCGGCTTGACATCCTGGTGAATAACGCCGGGATCATCATCAACAAACTGGTCATCGACATGACCCGCGAAGACTGGGAGCGCATCCAGGCGGTTAATACCACCGCGGCCTTTCTGCATTGCCGCGAGGCAGTCAAGGCAATGATGCCTAACAAGTCCGGCGCAATCGTCAATATCGCCTCCTATGCCGCCTACTTCGCCTTTCCAACCATCGCGGCGTACACCGCCTCCAAGGGTGCGCTGGCACAGCTGACCCGTACGCTGGCACTCGAAGCCATCGAGTACGGTATCCGCGTCAATGCCATCGGCGTCGGCGACGTGGTCACCAACATCCTCAATGACGTGGTCGAAGACGGTCCTGGCTTTCTTGCCAAGCACGGCGAAGCGGCCCCCATCGGCCGTGCCGCACAGCCGGAAGAAATTGCCGAGCTCGTCGCGTTTCTCGCGTCCGAACGGGCCAGCTTCATGGTCGGTTCGGTTGTCATGGCCGACGGCGGCATGACCGTGACCGCCGGTTGATCGGTCTATCACCCATAAAGAAGCCCATAGCATGCTCACAAAGCTCGCGTTCTTCACCGCACGCCCCGGGCAAAGCGGTGCCCTCGGCCAGCGCCTGTTGGCGCTGGTCGGCCCCACACGGCAGGAGCCTGGCTGCGTCCGTTACGACATCTACCAATCGGGCGACTCGGTCGAGGGTTGGCTCGTTTACGAGGACTGGCACTCGTCCGAGGCCTTTGACGGACATCTGCAGACACCTTATGTGCAGGCCTTCATGACCGAACTCGACACGTTCTGCAGCGAGGTCCCCAAGGTCCATACGTTCGAGCGGCGCGCCTAGACGATCAAGCACTGAACCCGACCACTTGCAGGAGGACCCTCCCATGAGTACACAGAACACCTGGCTGGTAACCGGCTGTTCCACCGGTTTTGGCCGCCACATTGCAACCCATTTGCTCAAGCAAGGCGAGCGCGTGGTTGTCACCGCACGCAAGACCGAACAGGTGCAGGATCTCGCCAGCCTCGGCCAATCGCTGGTACTGCCACTGGATGTAACCGATGCCGAACAGGCCAAGGCCGTGGTGGCTGAAGCTGAACGCGTATTCGGCAGGGTGGATGTACTGGTCAACAACGCCGGTATCGGTTACTTCGCCGCTGTCGAGGAAACAGACCCGCAGGCGGCGCGCCGCCTGTTCGACGTTAACTTCTTCGGCACCTCCCATATGATCCAGGCAGTGCTGCCCGGCATGCGCCAGCGGCGTCAGGGCATGATCGTGAACCTGACCTCCATAGGTGGGCTCGCGGGCTTCCCCGCAGTGGGCTACTACTGCGCGAGCAAGTTCGCTGTCGAGGGATTATCGGAAACCTTGCGTGCTGAGCTTGAGCCCCTGGGGATCGGTGTCATGACGGTCGAGCCCAGCGCATTTCGCACCGAATGGGCAGGCTCATCGGGTGAAGTGTCGGAACCGATAGCGGATTACGAGGTTACCGCAGGTAAGGCGCGCCGTGGCTACCACGCTTCGGTCGGCAAGCAGGAGGGGGACCCGGCCCGTGCAGCTGCGGCGATTCATACTGCGGTTACTTCGCCTCAGCCACCACACCGCCTGCTGCTGGGCAACAGAGCATTCGATGTGGCGATGGCCAAGCTGTCCGCCATGCGTACGGAGTTCAGCCTCTGGGAAGCCACCGCTCGCGGCGTCGATTTTCCAGCGTCCCAGGTTTGAGAACCAGCGGCTCGCTTCCCGAGCCGCCATCCAAACGAACTGGCGGATTGCCTGTACGGCAATTCATGTTGTGTTGAGCGCTGAAACTGAAGATGTTCTCCAAGGCGTGAGCGAGCGGCTGCCCGCCCCTCAAGGTGAGGTCAGGATCACCACGTAATGGCCTTGGGTCAGCGGCTCGCCGCGCCCGTCGACCAGCCTGTAGGCCTGGTCGACCGTGGCCCCCTGATCGACGCGTACCGCCTGCGCCGGCAGTGCCTGGCCGTCCACGCCCTCAATGCCGATGACGCTGTCACGCGCCAGCGCCGGACAGTCATCCATGCGCCAACCGGCACTGCCCACGGTGGTCGTGCAGGACGGCTCGACGATGCTGCCAGTGAACTGCAGCATGCCCGAGGCAACGACGGCGCCTGCCTGGGCCTGACCGACCAGGGCCAGACTCATTGCAACACTCAATGCGAATCGCTTGCCGCTCATGGTTTCCACTCCCCGATACCCACGTTTGAGCCTATCGGATGAGCAGTGACCGGGCCGTCTGCGCGCGTGAGGCAGTTCACAAAGCAGGCATTTAAACCACGCGGCAATTTAAGAAACGTCTCAAAGCCGGGGGCGGCCCAGCTGTCTAGGATGCCCAGGCCCTTCCCAGTCACCCTCACCGGAGCCCTGCCCTGACCATGTCGCGCTTGCTTCATACCCTCTCGCGCCCAGCCATGGCGGCGCTGGTCCTGATGGGCCTGGCGTCCGGTGCCTGGGGCCAGCTCAAAGTCGAGGGCACACGCCTCATTTACCCAGGCTCGAACAAGGAAGCAAGCATCAGCGTGGTCAATCGCAGCGACCTCGACACCGTCATGCAAAGCTGGGTCAGCAGTACCGACGAACGCGCCGATGCGCCCTTCGCCATCGTCCAACCGTTGGCATTGATACCGCCCAACGGCCGGCACATGCTGCGGGTGCTGTACGCCGGCAAGGGCCTGCCCGAGGACAGGGAGTCACTGTTCTGGCTGAACATCCTCGAGATCCCGCGCAAACCCGAACAGGCCAATACCCTGCAATTCGCCGTTCGCCAGCGCCTGAAGCTGTTCTACCGCCCTGCCGGCCTGCCAGGCTCGGCCAGCGAGGCGGTCGAGGGCCTGGCATGGCGCGCACGTCAGCCTGGCCTGATCGAAGTCAGCAACCCGAGTGCCTTTCACGTTTCGCTGGTCAACCTCCAGCTCGACAGCCCCGGGCAGTCGCGCCAGCTTGCGGACTACGTCCTCCTGCGCCCGGGGGCATCGCTCACCCTCGAGGCGCCCTCGCCCCTGCCCGCGCAAAGTCGCGTGGCGTTCAGCGAACTCACCGATATCGGCCTGCAGAAGCGCCACCACATCGCGCTGCCGTGAACACACCGCCACAGGATACCCACTCATGAACCTGATCCGGAAACACTTGCTTGGCCTGCTTTTCGTCGCCGCCAGCTGCCCCGCCACCAGCTACGCGCTGTCCTGCAAGCTGGACCCGTCCATGGCGACGGTATTCAAGGAGGCACTGGGCACTGCACTGGCGGTACCGGCCGACGCGCCTGACGGCACGATCATCTGGGAGTCGGCACCACACTCGCTTCCGGTCATCTGCGCCGACGACTATGAAACCGGCATCAAGGAAGATGTCTATTTCTATGTCAACCCGGCCAAAGCCAGTATAGGCAAGGGCATACGGGTCGGGATTCGCTACGGCTCGCAGAAAATCACTCAGACTTCGGGCGCCGTCACCACTGGCTACAACTCGTTTCATGGTTGCGACTGGGCGAACTGTACAGGCTGGTACAAGGCCCGCTTCACCCTGAACTTTACGGTGTTCATCGAAAAGTACGGCGCAACGCCAACCAACGGACAAGCCAGCACGCTCAGCGAATACCGGGTATTCCAGCTGGACGGCGGGTACATGCTCAACCCCAAACCCGACAGCAACCTCAACTATGTCGTCACCGGCATGAACAACATCCGCTTCGTGCCTTGCTCTCCCGAGTTGACCATCTTGCCTTCGGTGGTCAATTTCCGCCGTGCCCTGGCCAGCTCGGCACAGGTCGGCCAGGTCGCCAGCTCGGCCAGTTTCAGCCTCGACCTGACCAGATCCTGCGACACGCCCTACACCGTCAGCGCCCGCTTCACCCCGGTCGCTGGCAGCGCCAGCGTCATCGACAAGCTGCTGGTGCCCGCCAACAACACCTCCGTCGGCATTGCCCTGACCCAGCAGGACAGCAACCAGCCGGTGCCTTTCGCCACCTGGTTCAAGCTGGCCGACCTGGCTGCGCCGGGCGTGATCCACAACCCGTTCCGCGCCGACCTGATCTGGCGCTCGGCGCCCATTTCCGGTCCGTTCGAAGCCACGGCGCTGGTCGACCTGTACTACCAGTAAAACCTTCGGCCAGGCGGCCTTTAAGGATCGTCTGATGTCCAGTTGCCAGCGGCCTGCCTAGATTTGCGGGATGCGACTCAAAGCCTACCTGCAACAGATCAACCCCCTGCTCTCCAATCCCGAGGCAGCACGCCGCCTGCTTCGGTTGCTGGCGATCGTGCTATCGGCCGGCATTCTCGGCGCGGCCTACAATTTCCTGTCCTTTACCTTCAACACCGATATCGCTCGGCGCCATGGTGCCATGAGCAGCGCGATCGCCGAGGCCCATACCTTCTTCACCAACCGCGAGGCGCTGCTGGAGAGCCTGAGCCTAGCAGCCGTGCGTCAAACGGCGCCGGGTGTCGACTGGCTGCCCCTGGCACCGGGCGAGGAAGTGCACCTGCAACTGGGCAGCCAGCCGGGCAAACGCTGGAGCCTGTGGCTGACCCAGCGCATGTGTGCCTACCTAGAGGCCCGGCGGGTCAACCTGCTGTATGTCGACACAGCGGCTCAGGCCCCCATGCGCTGGCTGTACAACGATGACGCCCAGGCCTCGCTGCCTTCGCCCGCCCTGCTGGAGCAGTTGCGCGCTGCGGAACTGCGGGCCACGGCCCCTCGGGAACTGTGGCTGGCCGACCAGGGCGCCCAAGGTTCGCGCCTGTTCATCTTCCTGCGCCTGGACGCACGCGACCCGGACTCTGGCTGGCTAGGCCTGGAAATCGACAGCCATGCAGTGTCGCCGTCGCTCGAGGATGCCAGCGCGGGTAAGTTCATGATGTTCAATGCCGACGGCATGCTGGTGTTCACCAATACCCCAGGCCCGGCGCTGGACCGTTCGCTGCACCATCCCGTGGGTAACAACTTCTTCGGCTTCGCCGGCCAGGGGCTCCTGCCGGAGTACCTGGTCATCAGCAAGCCGTTGATGTCTTCGGACTGGCAACTGGTTTACGCAATCGACCTGTCCGCGATCCTCGCCGGTCTGTGGCAGCAGCTGCTGGGTGCCTTGCTGTTCTGCGTGCTCAGCATCACCTTGATTCGGGTGTTGATCCAGCGGTTCGACCAGCGCTTGTTCACCCCCACGGTTGAACGCATCCGCGCGCTGGTGGAAAGCGAGATGTTCAGCCGCGACGTCATCGAAACCGCACCTGTCGCCCTGTGCGTGTTGCGCCGCAGCGATGGCCAGGTGGTGCTGGAGAACCACCTGGCCCAGCAGTGGCTGGGCCAGGACCCGGCACGCGGTGCGCGTAGCGCGCAATGGATCGAGCAGGCTTTCGAGCGACACGAAGGCCAGTGCAGCGACTATTTCGAGAGCGCCGAAGGGCGCCACCTGTACCTGAGCTGCTCGCCAACCCGCTACAAGGGCGAGCCGGTGCTGCTTTGCGCGTTCAGCGACATCAGCGCACGCAAGCAGATCGAGGCCGCGCTGGAGGACGCCCGGCGCGCGGCCGACACCGCCAACGAAGCAAAAACCCAGTTCCTGGCGACCATGAGCCACGAAATCCGCACACCGCTGTACGGCGTGTTGGGGACCCTGGAGCTGCTGTCGCGCACCGTGCTCGACGCCCAGCAGCGCGATTACCTGCGGGCAATCGAAGGCTCCTCGTCAACCTTGCTGCAGTTGATCTGCGACGTGCTGGACGTGTCCAAGATCGAGGCCGGTCAGCTGGCCCTCGAACTCAGCGAGTTCAGTGCCCCGGACCTGGTCCGCGAGGTGGTCCAGGGCTACAGCGCGGCAGCCAGGAGCAAGGGGCTGCAGCTCTACAGCTGCCTGGACCCACGCCTGCCGGAACACCTGATCGGCGACGTCAACCGGATCCGCCAGATCCTCAACAACCTGCTGAGCAATGCGGTCAAGTTCACCGATTGCGGCCGCGTGGTGCTGCGGGCCAGGCTGCTCAACCGCGACGGCGAACGCTCCTGCCTGTTGTGGCAGGTCTCGGACACGGGCAAGGGCATCGCTGAACAGGACCAGCCGTTCATCTTCGAGCCTTTCTACCAGACCGAAGGCCATAGCCAAGTCATTCCCGGCACCGGGCTCGGCCTGCCGATCTGCCAGCGCCTGACGCAATTGATGAATGGCCAGCTGCGCCTGGTCAGCGAGCTGGGCCTGGGCAGCAGCTTCAGCCTGACCCTACCCCTGGAAGTGGCGTCAGGCCGCACCAGCGCCCCGTTCAACCTGCTGGGCGAACGCATTCACGTGGTATCGCCCGTACACGAACTGGCTGAAGCCATCAGTGGTTGGCTCTGCCGCTGGGGGGCGCGTGCGCAGGTCGGCGCGCCGGCGCCAGGCAGCGCCCTGCCCGGCGAACTGCTGGTCGAGCTGCATCCCGGCACTGTCGAACGCTGGCTGGTCGCCGAATGGCCCGGCCCGCGAATCCTGGCCAGCGCCCAGGACTGCTGGGAGGCGCGGCACGAGGCCGGTCACTGGCAGGTCAACCTCAACGACCTGGGCGCCCTGCACCATGCTGTCGGCCAGGCCCAGGGCCTGCGCCGTCCCAGGGACCCCGCCGCGCCGGCCCCCTTGACCGAGCCGCTGGGGCTGCACGTGCTGGTTGCCGAGGACAATGTCATCAACCAGTTGATCCTGCGCGACCAGCTCGAGGAGCTCGGCTGCAGCGTGACCTTGGTCAGCGATGGCGAGCAGGCTTTGCAAACCTGGCAGCGCGAGCATTTCGACCTGCTGCTGACCGACGTCAACATGCCCGGCACGAACGGCTACGAACTGACCCGGGCCCTGCGCCAGTTGGGCTGCACCCGCCCCATCGTCGGCGCCACTGCCAATGCCCTGCGCGGCGAGGAAGAACTGTGCCTGGCCGCCGGCATGGATCGCTGCCTGATCAAGCCCTTCAACCTGCAAGTCCTGTTCAACTGCCTGGCCCCGTATCGAGGTAGCCCTTGAAGACCTTTAACATCCTGATCGTCGAAGACCACCCCTTCCAGCATATGTACCTGCAACACTTGTTCAGCGAGCTTGGCAGCTTCAACCTGGAAGCAGCCCGGGATGGCCAGGAAGCGCTGGAGCGCCTGCGCCAGCGTGACTTCGACCTGGTGCTGACCGACCTGCTGATGCCCGGCATGGACGGTGTGCAATTCATCCAGCACCTTGCCGGCCTGCGCCACAAGCCAGGCCTGGCGATCATGAGCGTGGCCTCGCGGCGCATGCTCATGGCGGCGAGCCTGGTGGCCAAGAACCTCGGCGTGGACGTGCTCGGGCTGATCTCCAAGCCGGTCGAACCCGCCGCGCTGCGCAGCCTGATCGACCAATTGCAGTTGCACCATCAGGCACCGGCCCAGGCGGCACCGGCCACGCCCGAGTTCGATCGCCAGACCTTGGTCGATGCCTTGAACAACCGAGCTTTTCAGGCCTGGTTCCAACCCAAGAAGTCCTTGCACAATGGTCGCATCGTCGCGGCAGAGGCCTTGGTGCGCTGGATGCACCCGGAGCAAGGGGTGTTGCTGCCAGGCACCTTCCTGCCAACGATCAATGCCTTTGGCCTGGAGGAAAGGCTGCTGTGGGTGATGCTCAAGCAAGCCATGGATGCCCAGGCGCGCTGGCGCGAACGGGGCTATGACATCCCGGTTTCGATCAACCTGCCGACTCACCTGCTGAATAGCCATGACCTGGCCGACCGGCTGCTGGAATTCGTCCTGCACCACCAAGGCGTGCCCGGCAAGCTGTGCTTCGAGCTGATGGAATGCTCCATTCCCGAAGAGCTGAGCAACTTCTATGCAGGCGCCTGCCGCTTGCGCATGAAAGGTTTCGGCCTGTCCCAGGACGACTTCGGCAAAGGCTACAGCTCGTACATGAGCCTGGTCTCGACGCCCTTCACCGAACTGAAGATAGACCGGGCGCTGGTGCAGCGTTGCGATGAAAGCGAGAGCCTGGCCTCGGCCTTGGCCAGCATCGTTGCCCTGGGTCGCAAGCTCGGGCTCACCGTGGTCGCCGAAGGGGTCGAGACGCCTCAGGAGCTCGAAATGCTGCGCAAGGTCGACTGCAACCAGGTGCAGGGCTTTTTGATCTCCCATGCCGTGTCGGCGGAACAGTTCCAGCGCCTGCTGCACAACGACGGTCCCCCGTCAGCCTACTGACCGGCTGTAACTCTCAGCGCCGGCCGGGCATCAAAGGTAATATTCGTTGGGTATCGATGCCCCCACGCCCTTGCGGACCCTTGCATGAAACAGTACAACGCCCTGCTGGAAAACCTGGCCCGCAGCTCTCTGCGCCTGAACAAAGGCATGACCGTCCTGCTGGGCCTGGCGCTGCTGCTGGCCGGCTTCAGTCTCTGGTCGCTCGAGCGCCTGATCGACGAACACAGCGACACGGTCAGCATCCACTTCGCCCGGCTGATGGAGAATGTACAGGAGCAGGAAACCTTCCTTGAGGCCCTCGTGCAACGCAGCGCCAAGGGGGAGTTGCTCGACTACCCACGTGCGCTCGAGCCGGCGCTGGCACCCATGCCCGAGGAAGGGCCGGACATCTACAAGGGCCAGATCTTTCCATTTTCCATGCCGTTCAGCCTCAAATTCGACCCACGCAACCTGGCTGACCGCGAAGTATCGGACATCTTCACCCTGGGGGCGAACCTGGCCAGCTTCTACAGCATGTTCTGGTCGGCCTCTCCGTACCGATCGCCGCAGGTGTTCCTGTTCTCGCCGGATGCCCGTTACGACATTACGGTTCCCGCCGCAGGACGCGGGCGGGGCAAGCTGGAGAATGAACCGTTCATCGATGTGATCAGGCAGGTCATTGCGCGCCAGCCTCAGGACAAGGAATGGGGCCCAGGCAGCAGGATCGTCTGGCGCAGCTATGTCGAGCAGCCGGACCAGGCCTCCCCGCCACGCGTGCTGGCCTACGCCAACGTCCCCCTGCGCTCGGGCAAGGCAGAGGGCCAAGCCACGCAAGTTGCATCGCTGGTGGACCTGGCCCAGATCGATGACTTCGAACGCATCATGGACTGGACCGTGTATGACCACTTTAACCTCATCACCCCAGCCGGCGAGGTGCTGATCGGCGCGCCCGCGCCCCTGAAGGGGGTGCATGAAGGCCTCAACATCAAGCCCGAAGGCCTGGTATTCCGTCTCCACGAACAGGCCAACGGTGGCTGGAGTGCGATCTACACCGTGACCTACCGGCACTTCTTCCGTTACGCGTTCTGGTCGCTGGCCGGCATCGCCGCCACGTTCCTGGTCCTCATCGGGCTGGGCCGGGTGGTCATCCGTTGGTATCAGCGCCAGGTCATCCTGCCTGCGCGCGCGGCCCACGAGATCATCACCGAGAGCGAGGCCTTCAGCCGGGTGGTCATCGACACCGCCCCGACCGGCCTGTGCGTGGTCCGCAGCGCCGACAACGAGGTGCTGCTGGAGAACCAGCGGGCGCAGCAATGGCAGGGCACCCGCGAGCTGGTCAGTACCCTCGCCTCGGCAGTGGGCCACACCCGCAGTGGCGAGCACTACCTGCAGGTCGAAGGCCGCCACCTGCAGGTCGGTTTCGTGTCGACCCGCTACCACGGCGAAGACGTGCGCCTTTACGCATTCAACGACGTCACCCGCCATGTCGAGGACGCCCAGGCGCTCGACGAAGCCCGGCGCGCCGCCGACGCCGCCAACACCGCCAAGACCCTGTTCCTGGCCACCATGAGCCACGAGATCCGTACCCCGTTGTACGGCGTGCTGGGCACCCTCGAGCTGCTTGGCCTGACGCACCTGGATGCACGCCAGCAAGGCTACCTGCACACTATCCAGCGCTCCTCGGCAACCCTGTTCCAGCTGATCAGTGACGTGCTCGACGTGACCAAGATCGAATCCGGGCAGATGGCGCTCGAACCCGTGCCGTTCTGCCCGCTGGACATGCTCGAGGACACCGTGCGCACCTATCGCGCCTTCGCCGAGCGCAAGGGCCTGTTGCTCTATGCCTGCCATGACGCCCGCCTGCCGGCGCAGGTGGTGGGCGATCCGATACGCATCCGCCAGATCCTCAACAACCTGCTGAGCAACGCCATCAAGTTCACCGACACCGGCCGGGTGGTGCTGCGCACCCGCGTGCTGGCGCTCGACGACACCCACGTGCGCCTGCAATGGCAGGTTGCCGATAGCGGCATTGGCATTTCCCAGGCACAGCAGGCCAGGCTCTTCGAGCTGTTCTACCAGGTCGCCGACGCCTCCAGCGAGGGCGGTGCGGGCCTGGGCCTGCCGATCTGCGGCTGGCTGGCCGACATGATGGGTGGCCAGATCAAGGTGGTCAGTGAGCCGGGGCTGGGCAGCAGCTTTTCCCTCAACATCAGCCTGCCACTGGCCCAGGGGGCGCTGAGCGACAGCCCAAGCGCAGTGCCCGACCCGACCCCGGTGTATGTGCGTGCGCCGATACCGGAGCTTGCCCAGCATGGCGTCGACTGGCTGCAGCGCCTGGGTATCGCCGCGACCCTGACGATTCCCCCCCTGGAGAAGGACAACCACCAGGCCCTGCTGGTAGACCTGCTCGACTGCCCGGACGCCGCCACCTGGCATGGCCAACGGATCTGCGCCAGCAGCGACGGCCCTACCCCCGGCGCGTTCGTCGACGGCTGCTGGCGGGTAGACCTGCATGACGTGCGGGCCATCGCCCAGCTCATCGCGGTCGTGCGCCAGGGCGGGTCGCCCGATGACCAGAACACCGCGCAACAGCAACGCGCCGCTCTGCGCCTGCATATCCTGGTGGCCGAGGACAATCCGATCAACCAGGCGATCCTGCAGGAGCAACTCGAGGCGCTGGGCTGCACCACGGTGGTCGCGACCAACGGTGAACAGGCCATGCAACGCTGGCAGCCAGGCCTGTTCGACCTGGTCCTGACCGACGTAAACATGCCATTGATGAATGGCTACGAACTGGCCAGGACCCTGCGCCAGCACGACGCCCGGTTGCCGATCATCGGCGTCACCGCCAATGCACTGCGAGAAGAAGGCCAGCGCTGCCTCGAGGTGGGCATGAATGCCTGGATGGTCAAACCGTTGAGCCTGCAGGCGTTGCGCAGCCATCTGGTCCGTCTGTGTCGGCCAGCACTGGCCGAAGCACCCAGCCGCGCGCAAGCGGACAGCCTCAGCGCCTCCCCCTCCCCTGCAGCCACCGATACCGTGCAAGTGTCCGACGCCATGCGCGCGCTGTTCATCACCACCCTGCGCGAGGATATGCAGCAGTTGCGCCTGGCCCTTGAGCAAGGCGACCAGCGGCGTCTTGGCGAGCGCCTGCACAGCATCGCCGGCGCCCTAGGCGCGGTACAGTCCCGGCCCCTGGCCGAGCAGTGCTGTGCGCTGGAAACCGCGCTGGCCGAGTCGCCGCTCGACGCAGCCCTGGCCGATAAGCTGGGGGGGGTGCTGGACAGGCTGTCAGCAATACTCGATGCCCTCGCATAGAATCAACTTCAGCGCTGATAGCGCATGGAAACAACCCTCCCATCCGCACCGGCTAACGGGTCGTCTTTTATGGAAAAACTCAAGGTCATCATCGCCGACGATCACCCCATCGTGCTGCTCGGCGTCCGGGAACTGGTCGAACGCGATCCACGCTTTAGCGTGGTCGGCGAAGCCGTCTGTTCGCAAGGGCTGATCGAACTGCTCGAACGCCAACCCGTGGACATGGTCATCTCCGACTACAACATGCCGGCAGACTCACCCTACGGTGACGGCCTGAAACTGATCGACTACCTCAAACGTCACTATCCCGCCGTCCGCATCCTCGTGCTGACGATGATTTCCAACCCGCTGATCCTGACACGGCTGCAGGAACTGGGCGTGGACGGCGTGATCCAGAAGAGCCAGTTGCATGGCGAAATCGAAAAGGCCCTCAATGCCGTCGCCCGCAACAGCACCTACCGGGCGCCGGCACCGGCAAGGCAGTCGGTGATCGCCTGTAACACCGCCATCGATCAACGGGTGGAAAACCTGTCACCCAAGGAATTCGAAATACTGCGCCTGTTTGTTGCCGGACAAAGTGTCAGTGAGATCGCCCGTAGCCAACATCGAAGTACCAAGACCATTAGTGCGCAGAAAGTTTCCGCGATGCGCAAACTTGAAGTGAACAGCGATCAGGAATTGTTGGCCTATTGCCTGGCGAGTCATATCTTTAATTAACTAGCGAGCGTCATTGCCCCACCATTAAGATTCGTCTGATGGGCCAGAGAAACCACCTGACTTATTGTGAGCGTGCATTAAGTTGCAGCACTTACTCACTCTCATGTGGACATCAATATGAATAAATTTTCCCTGGCCGCCCTGACCCTCTCGCTCCTGACCGCTTCGGCCGGTGCACTGGCCGTCGAGGCCACCGGGCCAGTCAACGGCGGCAGCGGCAAGATTTCCTTCACCGGCGTGATCAACAATGACGCCTGCTCGGTCGATGGTGCCAACGCCGACCGCGTGATCGCCGTAGACATGGGCAGCGTCTCGATCAAGGACATGGGCACCGCCGAAAACCCGACGGCTGGCCGCGTGACCGGCAAGGACTTCAACCTCAACGTCAACTGCAACCTCGGCACCAAGGTGGCGATGATCTTCGATGCCAACAGCGGCGGCTCGGGCCTGGTGACCGGCAAGAAGGTCCTGGCGCTGACCAAAGGCACCGGCACTGCCGCCAACGTTGGCATTGCCCTGCTCGACCCTAATGGCAACCTGATCGACCTGAGCTCGGCTGCCACTGCCAAGATCCAGAGCGACGTACACGGCACTGGCGCCGAGGGCGGCGACGCCACCCTGAGCTTCTCTGCGGCGTACGTCACCACGGGCGCCGCCGGCACTGCCACCGCCGGTCGCGGTGACGCCACCCTGCCGTTCATCCTGCAGTACGAGTAATCACTTCG
The DNA here is from genome assembly GCF_058782925.1 of Pseudomonas sp. FW305-E2. Taxonomy (NCBI): domain Bacteria; kingdom Pseudomonadati; phylum Pseudomonadota; class Gammaproteobacteria; order Pseudomonadales; family Pseudomonadaceae; genus Pseudomonas; species Pseudomonas sp. FW305-E2. The sequence goes on from NZ_JBYSYE010000021.1 coordinate 24,957, forward strand.
CCGCTGCTCCCTGCGCGAGGCTGACCAGCCTCGCCACTTCTTCGCCCCGCAAGGTAACCAACCATGTTGCGTCGTTCTCTGTATCCCGTTCTCGGGTTGCTGGGCATGCTCGTCGCCGCCCAGGCAACTGCCAGCATCTCCCTGAGCGCTACGCGCGTCGTGTTCGACGGTGCGCACAAAGAAGCCAATGTCATCGTGCGCAATGGCAACCAGGAAGTCCTGGTGCAATCCTGGGTAGATGCCGGCGACCGTGCACAGGCACCGTTCGCCATTACTCCACCGTTGGCCAGAGTATTGCCCAAGCAGGAACAACTGCTGCGTATTCTCTATGAAGGCCAAGGCCTGCCGACCGATCGCGAGTCGGTGGTCTGGCTCAATGTCCAGGAAATTCCGCAAGCCAGTACCCAGGCCAATACCTTGCAGTTGGCGGTGCGCCAACGTATCAAGATTTTCTTCCGCCCGGCCAACTTGCCCGGCAATGCCCTGCTGGCCCCCGAACAACTGGTCTGGCAATTGACCCAGCGCGCCGGGAAGCCACAACTGACCGTGAACAACCCCAGCCTGTATCACGTGTCGATGGCCGATATCGAACTTAAAAGCGGGAAACAAACCGTGCTCAGCGCCGATTCGACCATGATCGCCCCTGGCGAACAAAAGACATTCACCTCGGTATTTTCCCAGGTGGACGGCCCGTTGACGCTGACGTTCAAGAGCATCAACGACTATGGCGCTCAACATGGATATTCCTTGCGTTTGAACACTGCCCAGCCGGGTAGCGCCAAGCCTGCCGAACCCGCCATCACCTTGTGAAATCGTAGCCCCCACCTCGTGCCCTGGTCGCGTGCGGCCGCCCCGTGCCCAGCCCGTGCCGGGATATGAAATAGGTTTCTGGTATGTCTCTGTCCATCGCCCCCCACCCCGTCGAGGGAGCCGATGCAGGCGCGCACGCGTTCAGTGGCGGCACGCTTCGTCCGGCCTGGAAGCTCAACGCCCTGTCATTGGTCATCTGCACCGCGCTGCCCAGCCTTGCATCGGCGCAGGACGCCGCCCACCTGCAGGGCTTCAACACCACCTTTCTGCAGGGTGCGCAATCGGCGGTCGACCTGCAAATGCTGCTGTCGGCCAACAGCGTGCTGCCGGGCAACTACCGGGTAGACCTGTACAGCAACGAAGTGCTGGTAGGCCGGCGTGACATCGAATTCAACCGCCACCCACAGACTGGGCGGGTGGAACCCTGCCTGACCCTGGAACTGCTCGAGCAGCTGGGTATCGACATGGACAAGCTCAAGGCACAGGGGCGCCTGGATACCGCCTTGGCCTGCCACGACCTGGCCGCACTGATCGACCAGGCCAGCCTGAGCTACGACTCGGGTCACCTGCGCCTGTCCGCCAGCATCCCGCAGGTCGCCATGAAACGCGGCCTGCGCGGCTACGTCGACCCGCAACTGTGGGACGCAGGGGTGTCTGCGGCGTTCGTGAACTATCAGTTCAACACAAGCCGCAGCGCCGGCGATGCCGAGACCCGCATCGCCAACAACCTGAGCCTGCGCAACGGCATCAACCTGGACAGTTGGCGCTTGCGCAACGAGTCGAACTTCAGCAGCGGCACCGGGCAGCCGGACACCTTCAAGAGCAACCGCAGCTATGTGCAGCACGACGTGACCGCGCTCAAAGGCCAGTTCAGCGCCGGTGACATTTTCAGCGACACCGACCTGTTCGACAGCGTGCGCTACCGCGGCCTGAAGCTGGCTTCGGACGAAGGCATGCGCGCCGACAGCGAGCGCGGCTACGCACCTGTGGTGCGTGGCGTGGCGCAGACCAGCGCCAGGGTCGAGATTCGCCAGAACAACTACGTGCTCTACACCGCCAACGTACCGCCCGGCCCGTTCGAGATCAGCGACATCTACCCCAGCGGCTCCAATGGCGACCTGGAAGTCACCATCATCGAGGCCGACGGCCGTCGGCGGGTCACCGTGCAGGCCTTCTCCAGCCTGCCGCTCATGGTCCGTGGCGGTCAGGTCAAGTACAGCCTGTCCGCTGGACGCTACAACAGCAACACGGAGGGCCTGGCCACGCCGCAGATGCTCAGTACGACGCTGGCTTACGGCCTGACCAACACCGTGACGGGCGTCTTTGGCCTGCAAGCCACCCAAGACTATAAGGCAATGGCCGTGGGCAGCGGCCTGAACACACTGCTGGGCGCCTTTTCGCTCGATGTCACCCACTCCTCGAGCAAGGCCCAGGGCCAGACCACCCAGGGCAACAGCTTGCGGGCGCTATACGCCAAGACATTCACCGGCACCGACACCAACTTTACCCTGGCCGCCTACCGCTATTCCACCGAGGGCTTCCGTACCCTCACCCAGCATGTCGAGGACCTAAGCGCCAGCGCGATCAAGCGCAGTGGCAACTCCAAGACCCGCACCGACCTGACCATCAACCAGAGCCTGGGCCGCAACCGCGCGTTCGGCAGCCTGTATCTGACCGCCACCGACCAGCGCTACTGGAACCGCGGCGGTTCGCAGAGCCTGACCGCCGGATACAGCAACAACTGGGGCGAGATCTCCTACAACCTGGACGTCAGCCGCACCAAGGAGCTGGGGAACTCAGGCCCTTCGGGGCAAGATACCCAGCTCAACCTGTCGGTATCGTTCCCACTCGGCAGCCGCGCCCGCGCACCGCGGGCGTTCGTCACCACCAGCACACAGAAGGGCAACGACACCACCCAGGCCGGCATCAACGGCTACCTGTCGGAGACCAGCGACACCTTCTACTCGATCCAGGGCGGCCACAGCCGCACCAGCGGCAGCTCGGCATCGGCCAACCTGAACACCCGCACTTCGGTCGCCGACATCAGCCTGGGCTATAGCCAGGGGCGCGGCTACGACTCGCAGAACCTGAACATTGCCGGCGCCGTGGTTGCCCACCAGGGCGGCATCAACCTCGGCCAGTCGCTCAGTGAGACCTTCGCCCTGGCCGAAGTGCCGGGTGTGAAGGGCGCAAAGATCAGCAGCTATAGCGGTGTGGAGACCGGGCGCAATGGCTATGCGGTGATCCCCAGCGCCCAGCCCTATCGCGTCAACTGGATCAGCCTGGACACCAGTGACCTGGGGGGCGACATCGAAATCGACAACGCCACCCAGCAGTTGGTGCCTCGCCGCGGTGCCGTGGTGCTTGCCCGCTATACCGGCAAGAGCGGGCGTCGGGTGCAGTTCGAGCTGTTCGACGAGCGCGGTCAACTGATACCGTTCGGGGCCTCGGTCGAGGACGCTGCGGGCCAGCAACTGGCAATTTCCGACCCGAGCGGCAAGGCATTGTTACTCCTGGAACAGGACCAGGGCAGCCTGACCATCAAGTGGGGTGAGCGCCAGTGTTCGGCACCTTACAACCTTCCGGAACGGGACAAGGCAGTTAACTATGAACGTCAGCGCCTGGCTTGCCGGCCGTGACACCCGCTCTTGTCTGCAGAGAATGCTCATAAGCGCCCGGTAGCTTTGGTATGATCAAACGCGACTCTGCAAGAAGGCAGCGCAACAAGGATTCCGATGCTGATGAATAAGGCCGCACCATGTCCTTGATTTCCCGCATGGCCACTCCATTTTTAGCGAATACCCACGCTTGATGCGAAAACTCCTGGCAAGCGCTCTGGCGCTGGTGATGATCGCCGCCCTCTGCGGCTATGGCTTCTGGACCCAACAGCGCCCGGAAGGCCACTACCTGTCCGACCTGCGCATCGAACTGGCGCTTAACCATGGCGTCCCGGGCGAGCACGGCAACCTGCTCGGTGTCGAACCACTGCTGTACCCGGGCGACTATCAGAACTTGCAACGCCTGCACCGCAAGCTCGCAGCCTATCTGGAGCAAGCCCGCGCCCAAGGCCTGGTGAACCCGCGCACGGTGGTGGTGCTGCCGGAACACATCGGTACCTGGCTGTGGGCGCGCGGAGAGAAGAGCGAGCTGTATCAAGTCACCCAGAGCCACGAAGCCCAACAATGGCTGGAACTGAGCAACCCGCTGCGCTATGGCCTCGCGGTTCTTGGCGCTGACGGCGACGACTGGCGCGCCGATGCGCACTTGCGCATGAAGGCCGAGCAGATGGCCGCAGACTACCAGCAGCTGTTCGGCGGCCTGGCCAAGGAATTTGGCGTCACCTTGGTGGCCGGTTCGATCGTGCTGCCCGAACCTTATGTGAAACAAGGCGTACTGCATACCGGCCGTGGCCCGCTGTTCAACAGCAGTGTGGTGTTTGCCGGTGACGGCTCGCTACTGGGGCAGCCCCAGCGCCAGCAATATCCCGACAGTGAAATGCGCCGCTACGTCCACGACGGCCGCCAGCACCCGCTGCAGGTCGTGCAGACCCCGGCCGGGCGCCTGGGGATACTGGTGGGCAGTGACAGCTGGTACCCGGAAAACCACCAGCAACTGACTGAACAAGCCGTACAACTGATCGCCAACCCAGCGTTTCTCAGTGGCAAGGGCAGCTGGCAAGCACCCTGGCGGGGAAATCGCCACCAGGATGCCAGCGCCGGGCTGGCCTTGCAGCGCGGCGAAGTCAGTGAACAGGCGGCTTGGCAACGCCTGACCGAAGTGGCCGGAACCGACATCAGCAGTATGAGCGTGTTCATGCGCGGGCAGTTCTGGGAACAGGGCAGCGATGGCCAGGGCTTTGCCCGCCAGTCGGGAGCGTTGCTTGCCGCCCCTCCCAGCCCAGGTGCCCGCCTGCTGAATGTGTGGCTGTAAGCCCATGGCCCGCCCCCGCGTGCGCCTGGGCGAACTGTCGGTGGGTTTTGTCCAGCCTTTGAGCGAAGCCCTGCGCGAGCTGGGCCACGACCCTGAACCATTGCTGCGCCGCTACGGCCTGGACGCGACACGCCTGGGCGAAGCCGGCGCACGCCTGTCCATCCCCCGCTACATGCATCTGGGCCACGCGGCAATCGAAATGAGCGGCGAGGCTGCTCTAGGCCTGCGTATGGGGCGCCTGAGTCGTCTGGCGCATGCTGGCCTGGCCGGGGTCACCGCGGCCCAGGCCCCCACCTTGGGTGAGGCCGCGCGCACCCTGCTGCGCTTCGAGCCGCTTTACGCGGCCAACTACCGTGGCCATTCCCGCTTTGTGGAAGATGCCCAGGGCGCCTGGCTGCGCTTCTACTCCATCAGCCCGTATAACGACTACAACCGCTTTGTGGTCGACTCACTGTTGGCCGGCTGGCTGGCCCAGTTGACCGACCTTGCCGGCACCCCAGTGCAGGCTGAACGCCTGGAGATCGAGTTTGCCGCGCCCTCCTATGCCGCCCGCTACCAAACGCTCTGCAGCACGCCTGTGCAATTCGCCGCCGACGGCAATCAGCTGCGTCTGAGCCGCGCCACCTTGCAACTGGCCAACCCAGCGCATTGCCCAAGTACCTGGCAGCACCTGTTGCAGTTGTGCGAAGCAGAGCTGCTGCAGCGCACGCGAGTGCGTAGCCTGGGTGAGCGCATTACTCACCTGCTGGGCCCGCTGCTCAATGGCGGCCGTGAACCGGACCTGGAGGAAGTGGCGCTGCACTTGCAACTGCCAAGCTGGACCTTGCGCCGCAAGCTCGCCGAAGAAGGCACGCGTTTTCGCGACTTGCTCAACGAAACACGGCGCGACCTGGCCGAGACCTACATCCGTGATACGGAACTGGCCTTTGGCGAGATAGCCTATCTGTTGGGGTTTGCTTCGGCCGAGGCCTTCCAGCGCGCATTCAAGCGCTGGACGGGCCTCACGCCGGGGGCGTTCCGCCGCAGCCAGCGGCAGCCGGGCTAGAGTTCGGTGGCGTCGTCGGCCGGTTCCGGGGTGTCCAGTTCGTAAGCCTGGGTTTCGAGAAGTTCTTCCTGGTATTCATCCATTGCCCTGCGTCCTCTTTGCTCATTTTGCCTTTGTAGGTATCGCCTTCAGCCTAAGCAGGTGGGATGAAGGGATGATGACAAGCTTATGAGTGGTAAACGTAGCAGGTGTTCAGGAAGTTATCGCGAGGCGTCTGTAACAGGGGATGTTTACAGCCTGAACCGGCCCTTTCGCGGGCTGCCGGCGAAAAGGCCGGTTCAGGCGACCCATCAAAGGGAGGGGGCGGCGGCCTCGGCCGGCTGGGCATCCTGCTGCACCTGAATGGGTGCAGCTTCGGCCGGCGGGGCCACAGGCTGCGAACCCTGGCTGTCATCCACCACCGGCGCCGCTGCCGCCTCGCTGGCCGGGGCTACCCCCGCAGGTGCAGGCGTCGCTTCAACCAACGGCGCAGCTGCCGGGGCCGGCGCCACCGGGTTTGCCGCCGCTTGCTCCGGAAGCCCAAGGTCAGCCGCCGGTTTTTCAACCTTCGGCGCTGGCGCTTCGACCTTGGCCTTGCTCACTTTTTTCGGCTTGGGCAGGTAACTCTCCACCAAGGCGAAATAGCGGTCATAGAACTGCGCCGCGGTCACCGTCTCACTGGCCACCTTGACCATCGAGTCGTCACTGGAGCCGATCGGCATCGACACCGAACCCAGCACCCCCACGCCCAGGCTGGCGGAGGTGTTGGACTTCTTCAGCGCATAGCGGTCCTGGAGGGCGTTGGCGAACATGGTCGAGCGCTGATCGTCGCTCACGTCCGGCGCACAGGTGACATTGAAGCTGATCTGCAGGTGGTTCTCGCTGTTTTGCTGAAAGCTCTTGTTACCCACCACCTGGTTGGCGCCGCTGCTGGTGATGATGTATCCCTGGCTAAGCAAAGCACGCCGGGCGGCCTCGCAAGAGCCGGCATCGCTCACCGGAAAGCTGCGCGAGAAGGTGCCCGAGTCATCGAAGTTCTCGTGCTCGTAGACGGCCGCTTTTTTCGAGGAACAACCGGTCACGCCCGCCAGCACCAGGGCCAGCCCGAGCGCACCAAAGACGGAAGATCTGGTCATTGCGAATTCCGGGTATGTCGGGAAAGTGCCTATTGTGCAACACAGCAGGCAGGCACAGGAACCGCTGGTCGGTGAAGAATCTGTCAGGCTGGTGTAAATCTGGGTAAAGGCAGGCACTTGCCAGGCGCACCAACGAAAAAAGCGACCCGAAGGTCGCTTTAACGTTGCTTCAAGGCGTTCATGGGGCCTTAAAGCGAAGATGGCGCAGCGGACGGGACTCGAACCCGCGACCCCCGGCGTGACAGGCCGGTATTCTAACCGACTGAACTACCGCTG
>NZ_JBYSYE010000021.1:32232-82900 GCF_058782925.1 Pseudomonas sp. FW305-E2
GGCGCAGCGGACGGGACTCGAACCCGCGACCCCCGGCGTGACAGGCCGGTATTCTAACCGACTGAACTACCGCTGCGCTATACATCGAGTGGTGGGTGATGACGGGATCGAACCGCCGACCCTCTGCTTGTAAGGCAGATGCTCTCCCGGCTGAGCTAATCACCCTTCGTCTCGGTGTGGCGCGCATTCTACGGAGCGCCCCGCACCCTGGCAAGCACTTTTTAAACTTTTTGCAAAAAAAACCTCAGGCCTTTCAAAGACCTAGCGTTGTCGGTCGATTCTTTCATGCATAAGTCACTGCTGGCCCTCTGACAGGGCTGGCCTCAATTCACCGCTCGGAGAATAATGCCCGCCTTATGCATTAAGGAGAGATTGCCCCTCATGTGGTTCAAGAACCTGCTGACCTACCGCCTGACCCAGGAAGTTCCGTTCGAGCCTGAAGCGCTGGAAGCCGCCCTGGCCAGCAAGCCGGCCCGCCCCTGCGCCAGCCAGGAGCTGACCACTTATGGTTTCGTCGCGCCGTTCGGCAAAGGCGAAGACGCTCCCCTGGTGCATGTCAGCGGCGAGTACCTGCTGATTGCCGCGCGCAAGGAAGAACGCATCCTGCCGAGCAGCGTGGTCAACGACGCGGTCAAGGAAAAGGTCGAAGAGATCGAGACCGAGCAAATGCGCAAGGTCTATAAAAAGGAACGCGACCAGATCAAGGACGAAATCATCCAGGCGTTCCTGCCGCGTGCGTTCATCCGCCGCTCGATGATTTTCGCTGCCATTGCACCGCGTCTGGGCGTGATCCTGGTCAACTCGGCCAGCGCCAAGCGCGCCGAAGACCTGCTGTCGACCCTGCGTGAAGTGATGGGTTCGCTGCCCGTGCGCCCGGCCACGGTGAAGATTGCGCCAGTGGCCACCATGACCGACTGGGTCAAATCGCAGCAAGCCGCCGAAGGCTTCTATGTGCTGGACGAGTGCGAACTGCGCGACACCGCCGAAGATGGCGGTATCGTGCGCTGCAAGCGCCAGGACCTGACTGGCGAAGAGATCCAGCTGCACCTGAGCACTGGCAAAGTGGTGACCCAGCTGGCCCTGGCCTGGCAGGACAAGTTGTCGTTCATTCTCGACGACAAGATGGTCATCAAGCGCCTGAAGTTCGAAGAGCTGCTGCAGGAGCAGGCCGAGCAGGACGGTGGCGATGAGGCTGCGCAACAGTTCGACGCCAGCTTCCAGTTGATGATGATGACCTTTGCCGAATTCCTGCCGGTGCTGTTCGAGGCGCTGGGTGGTGAAGAGATTCCGCAAGGGGTCTGACGGGTATGAGATGCGGTGCTGGCCTGAATCGTTTTCTGCCAGCACCGGCCTCTTCGCGGGTAAACCCGCGCCTACGACGGTCTGCACCCAATCACCAATGTGTGCCCACCCCCGATCAGGTGTAGGAGCGGGTTTACCCGCGAATACGGTAGCGGCGGCAACGGTGAACGACGGGTGGAAATTGGCCAGCAGGCCCGGCCCATTCGCGGACAAACCCGTGCCTACACATTTTGAGCAAGACAGTTGACCCTACAAGTGGGTGTGGTACCCCTTGCAGGCGTGGACTTGCCCGGAAGGCCGCAGATTGGCACCATGATGCCACTGTGAGGACGACCTCACGACGCACCGCGTGACCATTCCGGGGACGGCCCCATCATTCAAACGATGGAGACACACTCATGTCCTGGATCATCCTGTTTTTCGCCGGCCTGTTCGAGGTTGGCTGGGCCGTCGGCCTCAAATACACCGACGGTTTCACTCGACCACTACCCACTGTCCTTACCGTCGGCGCCATGGTCATCAGCCTGGGCCTGCTGGGCCTGGCCATGAAGGAGTTGCCGCTGGGCACCGCCTATGCCATCTGGACCGGCGTAGGCGCAGTCGGTACGGTCATCGCCGGGATCATGCTGTTCGGCGAATCCATGGCCCTGGTGCGGCTGGTCAGTGTGGCGCTGATCGTCTGCGGCCTCATCGGCCTGAAAGTCAGCGCCAGCTAACCCCTATCGCAGAGGGCCGCGCAGGCGGCTGACCTGTTCGCGCAACACTTCAGGCTGCGCCGCCTCCACCGGGACGGCGGCGCCTGCCACGATGGTCACCCGCGACCACAGGCGCTTGAAGAAGCCCTTGGCCGGGTCGCGGCTGAAGAAGCTACCCCACAACCCCTGCAAGGCCAGCGGAATCACCGGTACCGGCGTTTCTTCGAGGATGCGGCTGACCCCACCCTTGAAGACATCGATTTCGCCATCGCCCGTCAGCTTGCCTTCCGGGAAGATGCACACCAGCTCGCCATCAGCCAGGTACTCGGCAATCCGCGCGAAGGCCCGCTCGTACGTCGCCTGGTCTTCGTTACGCCCGGCAATCGGGATGGCACCGGCAGTGCGAAACACGAAGTTGAGCACCGGCAGGTTGTAGATCTTGTAGTACATGACAAAGCGGATCGGCCGGCGTATGGCCCCGCCCAGCAGCAACGCATCGACGAACGACACGTGGTTGCACACCAGCAACGCTGCACCTTCGTCGGGGATGCGCTCGAGGTCTCGATGCTGCACGCGGTACATCGAATGGCTGAGCAGCCAGATCAGGAAGCGCATGGTGAACTCGGGCACGATCCTGAAGATATAGGTGTTGACTGCGATATTGAGCAGCGACACCACCAGGAAAAGCTGCGGGATGCTCAGCTTGGCCACGCCTAGCAGGATGATGGTGAGCACCGCCGACACCACCATGAACAAGGCATTGAGGATGTTGTTGGCCGCGATCACCCTGGCGCGCTCGTCCTCGGCCGTGCGGGCCTGGATCAACGCATATAACGGCACGATGTAGAAGCCGCCGAAGACACCCAGGCCGACGATCGACAGCAAGATCCACCACGCCTGGCTCATGCCCAGCAGTGCCAGCCAGTCGTGCGGCGCTGCTGCAGCCGGTACATCACCGGAGTGCCACCACCACAGCAGGCCGAACAGGGTCAGGCCGAACGAGCCGAACGGCACCAGGCCGATTTCCACCTTGCGTCCACTGAGCCGCTCACACAGCAGCGAGCCCAGGGCAATGCCCACCGAGAACAGGGTCAGCACCAGGGTCACCACGGTGCCATCACCGTGCAGCCAATCCTTGGCATAGGCCGGGATCTGCGTGAGGTAGATAGCGCCAACAAACCAGAACCACGAGTTGCCGACGATCGAGCGCGACACCGCCGGCGGCTGGCCCAGGCCCATGCGCAAGATCACCCACGACTGCTTGAAGATGTTCCAGTCCAGCGGCATTTGCGGCGAGGCGGCAGCCGCCCGAGGGATCCAGCGGCTGGCGAGGTAGCCGAGTACCGCCGTGCCGACCACGCCACCGGCCACCACTGTTGCGTAGCTGTCGGCCGACATCATCACCCCCGCGCCGATGGTGCCGGCGAGGATGGCGAGGAAGGTGCCGGTTTCCACCAGCCCGTTACCGCCCACCAACTCTTCCTCGCGCAGGGCCTGCGGCAGGATCGAATACTTCACCGGGCCGAACAGCGCCGAGTGGGTCCCCATACCGAACAGCGCCACCAGCATCAGCCACAGATGGTTGGTGACAAAGCCCAGCGCACCCATCGCCATGATCACGATTTCGGCCAGTTTGATTGCACGGATCAGCGCATCCTTGGCGAACTTCTCGCCAAACTGCCCGCCCAGCGCCGAAAACAGGAAAAACGGCAGGATGAACAGCAAGGCACACAAGTTGACCCAGATCGATCGGTCACCATCGCCCAGGCTGAGCTTGAACAAAATCGCCAGGATCAGCGACTGCTTGAACAGGTTGTCGTTGAAGGCACCCAGCGACTGAGTGATGAAAAACGGCAGGAAACGCCGCTTGCCGAGCAAGGTGAATTGCGAAGAGTGACTCATCGTCCTTGGTCCTGAGGGCTTTTCAATTGGAGGCTCGCCAAGCGCGCCGGGCCACAAATCTGCATGGGAAATGCGCTGACTGGCAAGCACCGGCTCAGGCATGACCAAGCGAGATTGCGTTCAAGGACCTGCCAGCAGTTGCAGCACTGGCGCTACGTCACTCGAAGCCAAACAACGACCGCGCGGTATCCACCATCAGTGCCTGGCGCAACTGCGCTGAACACCCTAAGGCCTCGAACTGTTCGACAGCGGTACCGAAACTGACCTCCGACTCATGCTGGGTATGCGGCCAGTCACTGCCCCACATCAACCGCTCTGCGCCGTAATGGGCTTCCAGTGCGCACAGCGCCTGACGGGCGAATGCCAGGTTCTCTTCCGGCGAGCCCTGCAGCCTGTAGATGCCGGACACCTTCACCCACACCTTGCCCCGACCGCTCAGGGTCAGCAGTTCGGCAAACCCCGGCTGGCCCAGGCCAAGGCGGGCATCCGGGCGGCCGAAATGGTCAATCACGATGTCCAGCCCATAGGGCTGCAATGCCCGCACCAGCACTGGGATGTCCGCCACCTGACGGTGCAGTTCCACGTGCCAACCCTGCTCGCCGATGCGCTCCAGCAGGGGCCGCCACTGCGCGCCGGTCAGGTCAGGCATGTCTTGCCCCATGAGGTTGAGGCGTACCCCCCTGACTCCCAACCGGGCCATTTCCGCCAAGGTCGCCCGCTCGACCTCCCGCTCCAGCATCACCACCCCGCGCAGTTGCCCTGGCACGGTCTGCAAGGCGCTGAGCAGGTAGCGGTTGTCAGTACCCAGGAAGCTGGGCTGGACCAGTACGCCATGGCTGCAACCATGGGCCCGCAGTTGGCCCAGGTAGTCGCCCAGCGGCGCATCGTAACTGGGCGCATAACGCCGCTGGCGGGCCAGGTTCAGCCCACGGCTGAACACGTGGGCGTGGCTGTCGATGGCAGTCAGGTGCAAAGCGGGTGCGTCGGGCATGGTTCTCATACAAACAGGTTCAGGTTACTTGGCGACGGCACCGGCCGTTTCCGGCGCAGGTGCAGATTCAAGGTTGCGGCCACGGGTTTCGGGCAGGCACAGGGCTGCGATCACCGCAACGCCATACGCGATGCCGGCATCGATGCCGATGGCACTGCCCAGCGACATCGACTCGCTCATGTGCCCGACCAGGAACGGGAACACGGCCGACAGCACGCGACCGAAGTTGTAGCAGAAGCCCACCCCGGCGCCGCGCACGTCAGCCGGGTACAGCTCATTGAAAAACGCACCCAGGCTGGCCGGGATGCCGGCGGCGAAAAAGCCCAGCGGGAAGCCGAGGAACAGCATCTGGGTATTGGTCAGCGGGAAGAACACGTAGGCCTGCACGGTCAGTACACAGCACAGGGCGAACAGCAGGATGTTCTTGCGCCTGCCAATACGGTCGATCAGCAGGCCGCTGACCACGCAGCCGCACCAGAAGGCCAGGATGATCACCGCCAGGTAACCGCCCGAGTTCAGCACCGAAAGGTTGCGCTCTGTCTTGAGGAAGGTCGGCAACCAGGTCATCACCGCGTGGTAGCCACCGTGGGCACCCAGGCCGAGCAAGCCGCCCAGCAGGGTCACACGCAGCAGTTCCGGGCGAAAGATGCCAGCCATCGACTGCAAGAAGCTGGAGGGAATGGCTTTTTCTTTCTGCAGGCGCTGGAAGCTGTCCGGCTCAGGCACGTTGCGGCGTACCCAAATGATCAGCAGCGATGGCAGCAGACCGACGAAGAACATCACCCGCCAGGCAAACTCCTGCGGCACCAGTGAGTAGATCAGCGTAAACAGTGCCACCGCCAGCCCCCACCCCACAGCCCAGGCACTCTGCACCGTGCCCATGACCTTGCCGCGATACTTGGGGTTGATGGTTTCGGCCATCAGCACCGCGCCGGCTGCCCATTCGCCACCGATGCCAAAGCCTTGCATGGCCTTGACGAACAGCAACGGGTAGAAGCCGGTGACGAACGCCGAAAGGAAGGTGAAGAACGAGAACCAGAGAATCATCCATTGCAGGGTACGCACGCGACCATAGCGGTCGGACAGTGTGCCACCCAGCCAGCCGCCGATTGCCGAGGTCACCAGGGTCAGGCCACTGATCAGGCCGGCATCGCCCTTGGTCAGGGAGAACGCAGCGATCAGCGCGGGGATGGCCAGGCCGAACATTTGCACTTCCAGCGCATCGAGCGACCAGCCGCCGAAACAGGCCCAGAATGTCTTGCGTTCCCGTGAGGTGATCTCGCGATACCAGCTGAACATGATTGTTATCCTTCTATTCGTGGTGTGACGGGCAGGCGAAGCCACTGCGCCGTGGCAGCACGGCGCAGACAGGTAAAAGGGTGAAGCGACCGGTTTAGCGAATGTCGATGCGGTAGCGGAAGTGCTGCGCATGGCCGCGCGAGCGGCGCCATTCCAGAGGTTTGCCGGCGTAGTCGCGGGCCAGGCGCTCGATCACGACCACCGGGCTGTCGGCCGGCAGTTGCAGCAAGCGGCCATGCACCGCGTCGACCGCTTCGGCGGTCAGGGTTTCTTCGGCGTAGGCGACCACCTGACCGCACAGCGCTTCGTAGATCGGGTACAGCAATGGGCCCTTGCTGTTCAAATCCACGTCCAGCAGCGGCTGGAAGGTTTGGCGCGGCAGCCAGATTTCTTCGGCCAGCACCGGCTGGGCGCCGAGCAGACGTGTGCGAATGATGCGGATCACTTCTGCCTCCCCTGCCAGGCCCAATGCCTCGGCCACTGCCGAAGGCGCCGGCAGCGACTCGATGGAAAGAATGCGGCTTTCCGGCACTATGCGCTCGCCATTGGCGGCCTCGAAACGGAAGAAGCGGAACAGCGACGACTGGAACTGTGGGCGGCGAATGAAGGTGCCGCGGCCCTGCTGGCGCTCCAGCACGCCTTCGGCCACCAGGACATCGACGGCCTTGCGCACGGTACCAATCGACATGTCGAACTCGGTGGCCAAGGCTGCTTCGGTCGGGATCGCTTCCCCCGGGCGCCAGCGGTTGTTGGCAATTTGCGCGACCATGTGGTCGCGCAGTTGTTGGTAGCGGGGCAGTCGAGCATCACCGGTCAATGGGTGCATGGGTCTCGCTCTCGTCTTGTTATATAAACATATATATGAATTTTTCGAGAGTATTCCCTGAGCCTGACGGGCTGTCAATCCTCCGCCTGTCGCCCTTTTGCAGGCGAAACGGCCTTGTGTCGGGAAGGGCAGTGAAGCCGCCCGATTCACTGTAAGGGTGCCGGTGCTGCTACAAGGACCGCATGTGGCTTATGCTTGTGCTCGGCAAACCCGCACAACAAGGACGTGGCAATGCTCGCCGCCATAAAACGCTACCCGCACACCGTTCGCCTGCTGCTCACCACCACCTTCACGCTTACCGTCGCCCGCGCCCTCACCCTGCCCTACCTGGTGGTTTACCTGGCCGACAATTTCCAGCTGCCGATCAGCCAGATCGGTCTGCTGATCGGTGGCGCGCTGATCGTCGCCTCGCTGTTGAGTCTGTACGGTGGTCATCTGGTCGACACCTTGAGCAACCACACGCTGGTCAGCGCCAGTACCCTGCTGTTCGCCCTGGCCTTCGTCGGCGCGGTCGCCAGCCGTTCGGCACTGCCGTTCTTCTTCTGTCTGGTGTTGATCAACCTGGCCCTGGCAGTGGTCGACATTGCTGCCAAGGCGGGCTTCTGCGCGTTACTGCCGGTGGATGAGCGGGCCGAGGTATTCGCCATCAAGTACACCCTCAGCAACGTCGGCTACGCCGCCGGCCCGTTGCTGGGCGTGGCCATGCTTGAACTGAACGACCATGTGCCGTTCCTCGCCTCTGCCCTGCTTGGCCTGGCCATGTGCCTGGCTTACTGGCGCCTGGGTGATCGCAGCCTGCAGGCCAGCGCGCCGGACAAACCTGCGGCCGGCTTCGGCCAAGTGGCGCTGGGGCTGGCGCGGGATCGCCGGCTGGTGTGCTTTACCGTGGGTGGGGTGCTGAGCGCGGTGGTGTTCGGCCAGTTCACCGCCTACCTGTCCCAGTACCTGGTGGTCACCAGCAACCCGGCCGAAGCGGCACGGCTGATCGGCTATCTGGTCACCACCAACGCCGTGACGGTCATTGCCTTGCAGTACCTGATTGGCCGGCGTATCAGCCGCCAGCGCCTGATGCCGTGGCTGTTGGCCGGCATGGGCCTGTTCATCGCCGGCTTGCTGGGTTTTGCGCTGGCAGGCTCGGTACTGGCCTGGTGCCTGGCGATGCTGGTGTTCACGCTGGGCGAAATCATCGTGATCCCGGCCGAGTACATGTTTATCGACCTGATCGCACCGGAGCACTTGCGCGGGGTGTATTACGGCGCGCAGAACCTGTCCAACCTGGGGGCCGCGCTGGGGCCGGTGATGGTGGGGTTTGCACTGGTACACCTGTGGCCGGGGGCAGTCTTCTACCTGCTGGTGTTGTCGGTGATACTGGCAGGGGTGTTCTATGGGTTGGGTACCCGCAGGGGTTGATGTTGCCTGTTCCGGCCTCTTCGTGGGTGAACCCGCTCCTACAACCATCGTCTGCGCTGACGAAGCGGCACTTGCGTGCCAGACTGATTGATCGGGACCGCGTTACCTTTTTGCTTCGGAGTCTTCATGTCGTTGTCCAGCGGGCTGATCGCCGTGGTCGCCCTGGCCTATATGGCCATCATGTTCGCCATCGCCTTCTATGGCGACCGCCGCAGCACGCCATTGCCGCCAAAGCTGCGTGCCTGGGTGTACAGCCTGTCGCTGGCCGTGTACTGCACCAGCTGGACCTTCTTCGGCGCGGTCGGCCAGGCCGCCGAACAGCTTTGGGCATTCCTGCCCATCTACCTGGGCCCGGTACTGCTGCTGATCTTCGCGCCGTGGGTGCTGCAGAAGATGGTGTTGATCAGCAAGCAGCAGAACATCACCTCGATCGCCGACTTCATTGCCGCACGCTACGGCAAGTCGCAGACCCTGGCAGTGGTGGTGGCGCTGATCTGCCTGGTCGGCGTGCTGCCGTATATCGCCCTGCAGCTCAAGGGCATCGTACTGGGCGTGAACCTGTTGATCGGCGCCAACGCCGACGCCACCGGCACCCGCGTGCAGGACACCGCGCTGGTGATATCGCTGGTACTGGCGCTGTTCGCGATCGTCTTCGGTACCCGCAGCCTGGATGTGACCGAGCACCACCGCGGCATGGTCCTGGCGATCGCCTTCGAATCGCTGATCAAGTTGCTGGCGTTCCTTGCCGTGGGCATCTTCATCGTTTTCAACCTGTATGACGGTTTCGACGACCTGTTCAGCCAGGCCCGCCAGTCGATCCACTTGCAGGACTATTGGAAAGAAACCATCAATTGGCCGTCCATGGTGGTGCAAACCGCCGTGGCAATGATGGCAATCATCTGCCTGCCCCGGCAGTTCCACGTTACCGTGGTGGAGAACATCGAACCGCAGGACTTGCGCCTGGCGCGCTGGGTATTCCCGATGTACCTGGCACTGGCCGCGCTGTTCGTGGTGCCGATTGCCCTGGCCGGGCAGATGCTGCTGCCCGGCACGGTGATCTCCGACTCGTTTGTCATCAGCCTGCCCCTGGCCGAGGCGCACCCGAGCCTTGCCCTGCTGGCGTTCATCGGCGGCGCCTCGGCGGCTACCGGCATGGTGATCGTCGAGGCCGTGGCGCTGTCGACCATGGTGTCCAACGACATGCTGCTGCCCTGGCTGCTGCGCCGCAACAACGCCGAGCGGCCTTTCGAAGCATTTCGCCACTGGATGCTTTCGGTTCGCCGGGTAACCATCGTGGTGATCCTGCTGCTGGCCTATGTCAGCTACCGCCTGCTGGGCTCCACCGCCAGCCTGGCGACCATCGGCCAGATCGCCTTTGCCGCTGTGACCCAGCTTACCCCGGCCATGCTTGGCGCGCTGTACTGGAAGCAGGCCAACCGTCGCGGCGTGTTCGCCGGCCTGGCCGCTGGCATTTTCCTGTGGTTCTACACCTTGGTGCTGCCGATTGCCGCGCACAGCCTGGGCTGGTCGTTGCAGTTGTTCCCTGGCCTGGCGTGGCTGCACGGCAACCCGCTGAACCTGCCGATCAGTCCACTGACCCAAGGTGTGGTGCTTTCACTGGCGGGCAACTTCACCCTGTTCGCCTGGGTTTCGGTGCTGTCGCGCACACGGGTTTCCGAGCACTGGCAGGCCGGCCGGTTCATTGGCCAGCAGACCAGCGCGCGGCCCAGCAGCAAGCCGCTGCTGGCGGTGCAGATCGACGACCTGTTGACCCTGGCCTCGCGCTTTGTCGGGGAAGAGCGCGCACGGCAGAGCTTCATCCGCTTTGCCTACCGCCAGGGCAAGGGCTTCAACCCGAACCAGAACGCCGATGGCGACTGGATCGAGCACACCGAACGCCTGCTGGCCGGGGTACTCGGTACCTCCTCGACCCGCGCCGTGGTCAAAGCGGCCATCGAAGGCCGCGACATGCAGCTGGAAGACGTGGTGCGCATCGCTGACGAAGCCAGTGAGGTGCTGCAGTTCAACCGCGCCCTGCTGCAAGGCGCCATCGAGAACATCAACCAGGGCATCAGCGTGGTCGACCAGAACTTGCACTTGGTGGCCTGGAACCGCCGCTACCTGGAGCTGTTCAACTACCCGGACGGGCTGATCAGCGTAGGGCGACCGATTGCCGACATCATCCGCTACAACGCCGAGCGCGGCCTGTGCGGCCCCGGCGAGGCGCAAGTGCATGTGGCGCGGCGGCTGCACTGGATGCGTCAGGGCCGCGCGCACTCCTCCGAGCGGCTGTTCCCCAATGGCCGGGTGATCGAGCTGATCGGCAACCCGATGCCGGGCGGCGGCTTTGTCATGAGCTTCACCGACATCACCCCGTTCCGCGAGGCCGAGCAGGCCCTGCGCGATGCCAACGAACGCCTTGAACAACGCGTGGCGGAGCGCACCCACGAACTGTCGCAGTTGAACCAGGCGCTGTCCGAAGCCAAGAGCCAGGCCGAAGCGGTGAGCAAGTCCAAGACCCGCTTCCTGGCCGCCGTCAGCCATGACCTGATGCAACCGTTGAACGCCGCACGGCTTTTCTCTGCCGCCTTGTCGCAACAGGCCGAGGGCATGAACGAAGAGGCCCAGCAGTTGGTACAGCACATGGACAGCTCGCTGCGCTCGGCTGAAGAGCTGATCAGCGACCTGCTGGACATCTCGCGCCTGGAAAACGGCAAGATCACCCCGGATGCCAAACCCTTCGCCCTCAACGAGCTGTTCGACACCCTGGGCGCCGAGTTCAAGCTGCTGGCGGCCGAGAAAGGCCTGGAGTTCCGCCTGCGCGGCAGCCGCCTGCGGGTGGACAGCGACATGAAACTGCTACGCCGGGTGCTGCAGAACTTCCTCACCAATGCCCTGCGCTACGGCAAGAGCCCGATCCTGCTAGGCGCGCGCCGACAGGGCGAGCGCCTGTGGCTGGAGGTCTGGGACCGTGGCCCGGGCATTGCTGACGACAAGCTGCAAGTGATCTTTCAGGAGTTCAAGCGGCTGGACAGCCACCAGACCCGTGCCGAGAAGGGGCTAGGCTTGGGCCTGGCCATCGCAGACGGCCTGTGTCGGGTGCTGGGGCATCCGCTGGAAGTGCGCTCATGGCCAGGCAAGGGCACGGTGTTCCGCGTCAGCGTACCGATTGCACGCCAGGCCGCCGCGGCGCCAAGCGCGCCCGTGGAACAACAGGGCGGCCAGCCACTGGCCGGGTTGCACGTGCTATGCGTGGACAACGAAGACAGCATCCTGATCGGCATGAACAGCCTGCTGAGCCGCTGGGGTTGCCAGGTATGGACCGCGCGCAACCAGGCCGAATGCGAAGCCCTGCTAGCCAAAGGCATGCGCCCGCACCTGGCATTGGTGGACTACCACCTGGACGACGGCGAGACCGGCACCGGACTGATGGGCTGGCTTCGAGCACGGCTGGGTGAGCCGGTACCCGGTGTAGTGATCAGCGCCGACGGCAGCAAGGAAACCATCGCCCTGGTACATGCATCAGGGCTGGACTACCTGGCCAAACCGGTCAAGCCCGCGGCCTTGCGCGCCCTGCTCAATCGCCATCTGAGCCTGGCTCAGTAACCGCTACGTCGGGCAGCGCCTCGTCGGACAGCGCCCGCTCCAGCAGGTCTGCCGGCAAGCTCTTGCTGGCACGGGCGCCCAGTAGCTTAAGCTGCTCGCTGCGGCTGACCAGGTTGCCACGCCCTTCGCACAGCTTGTTGCGCGCGGCAGCATAAGCCTTGTCTACCTGCTGCAAGCGGCTGCCCAGCTCGTCCAGGTCCTGGATGAACAGCACGAACTTGTCGTAGAGCCAGCCGGCACGCTCGGCAATTTCGCGGGCGTTCTGCCCTTGACGCTCCTGCTTCCACAGGCTGTCGATCACCCGCAAGGTCGCCAGCAACGTGGTAGGGCTGACAATCACGATCTGCCGGTCGAAGGCCTCCTGGAACAGGTTCGGCTCGGCCTGCAGGGCCGCCGAAAAGGCCGCCTCGATGGGCACGAACAACAACACGAAATCCAGGCTGTGCAGGCCTTCAAGGCGGCTGTAGTCCTTGCTCGACAGGCCTTTGACGTGGCTGCGCAGCGACTGCACATGCTGCTTGAGCGCAGCTTCGTCGTTGCCGGCAACGAACTGCTGGTACGCAGTGAGGCTGACCTTGGCGTCCACCACCACCTGCTTGTCGCCGGGCAGCATGATCAGCACATCCGGCTGGAAACGCTCGCCATCGGCGCTTTTCAGGCTGACCTGGGTCTGGTATTCGCGGCCCTTTTCCAGGCCGGCATGCTCCAGCACGCGTTCGAGGATAAGCTCACCCCAGTTACCCTGGGTTTTCTGGCCCTTCAAGGCCTGGGTAAGGTTGGTGGCTTCGTCGGACAGGCGCAGGTTCAGCTGTTGCAGGCGCTCCAGCTCCTTGCCCAGCGAGAAGCGCTCGCGGGCCTCTTGTTGATAGCTTTCCTCCACGCGTTTTTCAAAGGCCTGGATGCGCTCCTTGAGCGGGTCGAGCAACTGGCCAAGGTGCTGCTGGCTGGTCTGGGCGAAGCGCTGCTCGCGCTCGTCGAAGATCTTGGTGGCCATGTCGGCGAACTGGGCGCGCAAGGTGTCACGGGCCTCCTGCAGGTCTTCCAGGCGTTGCTGGTGGCTTTCCTGCTGTTCACGCAGTTCTGCGTCCAGGCGCGCGGTTTGCGCTTCCAGGCGGCGCAGTTCGGCTTCGCGGTTGGCGCGCTCAAGGCTCCAGGCGTGGGCCGCATCACGGGCATTGTCGCGGTCGATCTGCAGCAGCTCCAGCTCACGGCCTTGGGCGGCCAGCTGGGCCTGTTTGACGGCGTTGGCCTCACTGAGGTCGCTGACCTCGTCGCGACTGGCGTCCAGTTGCGCCTGCAGGCCAGCCTGGGCCAGCTGGGCAGCGTTGAGGCGCTCTTCGAGCAAGGCCTGCTCACCTTGCCGTGCGCCCTGGCGGCGCTGCACCTGCATGACCCACACCAGGCAGGGTATTGCGCCTGCCACCAAGCCCAGCAGAATGCTGGCCAGATCCACTGTCATGCTTACCCCGAACGCTCTGATGCAAATAGAGT
This sequence comes from Pseudomonas sp. FW305-E2, assembly GCF_058782925.1. Classification (NCBI taxonomy): domain Bacteria; kingdom Pseudomonadati; phylum Pseudomonadota; class Gammaproteobacteria; order Pseudomonadales; family Pseudomonadaceae; genus Pseudomonas; species Pseudomonas sp. FW305-E2. The sequence goes on from NZ_JBYSYE010000021.1 coordinate 45,755, forward strand.
GCAGCTTATCAGCCTGATGGGTGTGTTGCCTGCATCCGCCTCTTTGCGGGGAAGCCCGCTGCGCAAGCCTGAAGGCAAAGCCCGCACGGTCGCCCGTAGGAGCGGGTTTACCCGCGAAGAGGCCGGCCCTGCTGGCCAATTTCCACCCGCCGTTCACCGTTGCCGCCGCTACCTTATTCGCGGGTAAACCCGCTCCTACACACGCATCGGGGGTTGAACACAGGCCGCCGTAGGAGCGGGTTTACCCGCGAAAGGGCCGGGCCTGCTGGCCAATTTCCACCCGCCGTTCACCGTTGCTGCCGCTACCGTATTCGCGGGTAAACCCGCTCCTACCACGGCGGTTGACACACATCGGTGATTGCTCGCGAAAGGGCCCGTGCAGGCAAAAAAGCTCAGACAGAAAACCACTGTCGCAACAAGCGCCGCGCTTCCTGCGACCCCTGCCCTGCCGCAAGCTCAAGCCAATAGCGCGCCTGCTCCGGCTCGTTGTGCTGACACAGCCGAGCGTACTCCAGCTGCGCCCGCCGATCCCCTGCGCGGGCAGCCTGACGCAGCAGCTCATGGCCTATACGCCGGTCACGGGCGTTGCCACAATCGCGGCACAGCATCTGCCCCAGGCGGCTCTGCGCCACAACCACACCTTGGCGCGCCGGCTGCTTCAACAAGCGCCCGGCCAGGTGCTTGACCTGAGGGTTGTCGCCCAGACGCGGGCTGTCGAGCAACCACAGGGCCACTTTCAGGGAAAAGCGTTTGGCAGGAGGTGCAGATGTCGATGCAGCGGGGCTGGAAAGGTGTTTACCGCGAAACTTCATGAGCAACAGGTTTGGTAACTCGAAAGGCGCGCCACTCTACTCTTTTTTTTTCGCCCTGGCCTGTCGATTTCTGAAGGATTGAAAAAAAATTCAATGATCTTTTCTTGACGTTTTCAGGTGGATGACCAACCGGTCTGTTGGAGCATGGCGATTGTCGGACAGTCCATCCCATTGCTGGCACGCCCGTGCTAGAGCAAGCGCTCGGGACAATCCACAGTTCCTGTGGATAACTCGGTGGACAACCCCCTCTCATACCCCTCAAACCCCCGTGAATTGGGGGCTTTGGTCAAACTGACGATTTTTTCACCAGCTAAAAATAGTGTTTTTTTTCATTGACTTAACCACGCAGTCAAGGCATTGGCGAGGCTGCTGGGTGGTGTTGCCAAGCCGTTACAAGCGCTGCCCCGAATGTGAACAAGTGCACCATAAACCTCCATTTGGGTGCACGAAAAGGGCACATCGGACGGCATTTGGGCCATTTGCCCCCTCTTCCCAGCAGCGAAAATTCGCGCCATACTGCGCGGCTCACCTGAACAAACGTAGTGCTTGCCAAACATCTTCGCTTCCGGTAAGGTGCCCCTCGTTAGTACCAAGCTGAAAGTCAATTCTGGCCGCAAGCGTCCTTGCAGGCTCGCTCCCCCCAAGAGCGTCCCTGCTGAAACAAGGACCGGCCCATTCAATGATTCCCTCGCCAGCCTTACGCTGCGCAAGCACGAATCACATGACAGATTGATCAGGATCCCACCTCGACGGCCTAGAACCTTGGCCCCGGCGTGCTGCCTGCCTTCCGAAGTACCTACCAGTCAGCCCAAGCGCCTACATTTGATTGCGCCCCCTCTGGCTGCCCTGTTCCAGTCAGGTTCGTTCGTCCCTTAATAAAGGCGTCACTGGAACGTTTCTATCATGCACGGATCATATCCCCCGTGTTTAAAGCAGGAACCTCCAACAATATGCAAACTCATCATCAGATTCAGGCTGCCATTGGCACCCTCTCCCAGGCCTTCTCGCCGTTGAAGTGCCTTATCGTTGCCCCACGCAAGGGCAGCTTCAGCTTTACCTTGGTAGACGAACACGGCGTTGCCTGCCACACCGAACGCCTGTACCACGAGCAGTACAGCCGCCATGAACCGCTGCAGGCGGTGATCGCCCGGACGCGTCAGTCGCTCACCGCGTGACCGGCGAATACCGCGGTATTCAAGCGCTGAATCATCCAATCGCAAGACTGCCTGAACGCCTTTGGCGTAATTGCCTTAGGGCATATAGCCCGGAGCATCAGGCAGTAATCGATTTAAAAACAGCTCTTTACACCACGATTATCACACTACACTTCAACTCGAGCGGTGCTTTCCGCTCCCGGCGGGCCTGATCATTCACCAGCTGCCAAGCTCCAGCGCCCGTCCGGCCCTTACCTGCTCGAGGGCATCATGGGTATTGCGGCGAATGAATTGTGTCAGTATGTGATCCGACCCACCCTGGTCTACCTGAACCGTCACTGCGCCAGCGCCGAAGCCTTGCTACTGGGTATCGCCGCCAGCCAGTCAGCACTCGGCTCAGCCCTGCACGACCGACGCGGGCACGGCCTCTACCGCATCGGCGAACATCGTCACCAGGCGCTCTGGGACGAATACCTGGCCCGTGACCCCGACCTCGCCAGCCTGGTCCGCGGCCTGGCCAGCCAGCATGCCTTCCTGGGTGGCCCGCACCTGGAGCTCACCGTCAACCTGCGCTATTCCACTGCCATTGCCTGGATGCTCATCGAAGAGCAGGCCACCCCATTGCCTGCGGCGGACGATCTGCTGGCACTGGCGCGTATCTGGCGACAGATTTTCAACCCCCAGGGTCGTCTGCGCGACTTCACCCATGCCTGGCATGCCTGCATAGATCAGAAATTGCCACAGGCATCTTGAGACGCGTCCTACAAGTAAACCGGAAAAAATGGAATTTTGGTCGGATTGTCCTACAAAACTGCGCTAACTCCTGCGATTGAGCCTATAGCGCAGCGCGTGATTTGTTGGTAGCTTTTCGCCCCGGAGACCCAAGGAGTTTTCTAATAATGAAAAAAGTAATGCTCAAAACCTCCCTCGGCGTAGCCGTTGCGCTTGCTTCCAGCCAACTGCTCGCCGCCGGGTTCGCGCTGAACGAACAAAGTATCAGCGGTATGGGAACCGGTTTTGCGGGGCGCTCGTCCTCTGCCGACGATGCCAGCACTGTGTATGGCAACCCAGCCGGCATGTCCCGCCTCAAGCGCGAACAATTCACCGTGGGCGGCGCTGCCGTCATCGCCAAGACCGACATATCGGGCCCAGGCAGCAACTTCGGGGGGGAAACCGATGGTGACATGGTGCCTCTCGTTGGCGTACCCATGGGCTATTACGTCAAGCCGATTGATGATCACTGGAGCGTTGGCTTCGGCGTTTACGTGCCATACGGCCTGATCACCGACTACGGTAGCGATGACGCTGCACGCTACTGGGGCAAGAAGAGCAAGGTCGAGGTTGTCACCTTCCAGCCAACCGTCAGCTACGCCTTCAACGACAAAGTGTCGATCGGTTTTGGCCCGACCATCAACCGTATCAAGGGTGAACTGGGTTCGAACCTGAGCAGCAAGGCCCTCCTGGGGCCCAATGGCCCTGATGGCGAGACCAAGATCAAGGGCGACGACACTGCAATCGGTTACAACATCGGCGTTCTGGTGCAAGCTACGGACCGTACCCGTCTGGGCCTGACCTATCACTCGATGGTCGACTACAAGCTTGAAGGCAATACCCGCGTTTCCTACCCGATTCCACAGCTTGGCCTGAACGGCAAGTTCGACGCCAGCCTGAAAATCAAGACACCAGAGTCAGTGGACTTCTCGGTCACTCATGAACTGGATGACCATTGGACACTGTATGCGGGTAGCACCTGGACGCGCTGGAGCCGCCTGGAAAGCATCGTCGTCGAGAACGAAGCACCGGCAGGCTACCCGTTGAAGACCATCACCGAAGAGCAGAACTGGCACGACACCTGGGCCCACGCCATTGGTGCGTCCTACAAGGTGAACAAGGAGTGGACCCTGCGCGCAGGCTTCTCCGTCGACCAGTCGCCCACCAACAACCATGATCGCTCGCCACGCATTCCGACTGGCGATCGTAAAGCGGTCAGCTTTGGTGCCGGCTGGAGCCCGAACGATGACATGACCATCGACGTTGCCTATTCGTATCTGTGGGAAGAGGATACCAAGGTCAACAACCTGCCAAGCTCGCAACAACAAGGGCTGTTGAAAGGCAGCTACCAGGCCAAGTACGAGAACAGCGCTCACGGTATCGGTGCATCCCTCACCTACCGCTTCTGATTCCTGTGCGTTACATGAAAACCGCCTTCGTGGCGGTTTTTTCATGCCTGCACTTTCCAGCTGTCGCCCAGGCATTCGCGCAGGTAGTCCATGAATGCGCGCACCTTGGTGGTCATGGCAAAGCGATCGGCCAGGCACAGGTAGATGTCCATGGGCTCGGTCTGGGCGTAAGCCTGGCTGCTGTCGCAGTATTCGAACAGCGGCACCAAGGCCCCCGAGGCCAGGTGCGGCCGCACGATGAACTCGGCCAGACGGGTGATGCCACCATCGTGCAAGGCCATCTGGGTCAGGGCATCGATATCGTCGCTGATCAATACAGTGCCGAATTCCGCTTCGAAGCGCAGGCCGTCCCGCATGAAGCCCCAGCGCAAGAAGCGGCCATCCACCGGATAGCGAAACACCAGGCAACGGTGCCCGCGCAAGGCCTCGGGCGTGGCAGGTACGCCAGCACTTTGCAGGTATCCGGGTGAGGCACAACAAATGAACGGGATGCGGGCGATGCGCCGGGCCAACAGCTGGTCTTCGAGCTGCGGGGCAATGCGCAGGCTCACGTCAACGTCTTCACGGGCATGGTTGACCCGACGATCAGTCGTTACCAACTCTATCGAAAGCAAAGGGTAGCGGGCACTGAAAGCAGGTATCAATGGCGCCAGCACATGGCGGCCGAAGGCAGAGGTCGAAGCAATGCACAGCCGCCCCTGAGGCTCGCTGTCGGGTGTTGTCACCGCCTGTTCGGCCAGGGCCAAATCACGCTCGATATGCTTTACACGCTCGTAATACTGGGCGCCAGAGGGCGTCAGGGCCATGCTGCGGGTGGTTCGACTGAGCAGGCGAACTTGCAGGTGGCTTTCCAGCCGCGCCAGGTTCTGGCTGACGGCTGCCGGACTAAGGCCGAGGATACGGGCACCAGCGGCGATGCTACCGGCTTCGACCACCTTGATGAAGCAGCGAATGGCGTTGAGCAGGTCCATGGGGAGCGCCTGGATTCGTAAGAATTTCTTTATAAAGAACTCAATGCCGCGGGTCTACAGCTGCAGGCGTGCAGGTTGCTAATCTGCGCTTCCACTCAGTTTTCAGGAGTTCGCATGAGCAACCTGCCCCGATCGCGCAGTCGACGTAAATTGCACCCGGTCGCTACCCCCTACGTTTTCGCGCTCTACATGTCGTCGATCATGGCACTGTTGATGTGCTTCGTGATCACGGCGGCCAATGCCGGGTTTACCCCGGAGTATCTGGGCAATGTGCTCAAGGCCTATCAGCTGGCGATGCCGGTGGCATTTGTCTGTGTGCTGGTGGTCCGGCCGGTGGTGGTGCGGTTGGTGGCGATTACCGTGCATGCACGGTGAAGCCACCCGCAGCCAGCCACTTCCTGTTTTTGATCTTGATCTTCGCGACTTCAGGAGGCCTGCGCTTGGCCTCCTCAAGTCGCAATCTGCGTCGCCTGAACTACCGCGCGCTTAGACGCAAAAGCCGCAGCAAGCACAGCCTGGTTACTGCTGTGAGGCGATGGCCTTTTCGATAGCGGCGCGGAACGCAGGATCATCCGGTTTGGTCAGGCTGGAGAAGTTACCGATCACCTTGCCCTTGCGATCGACAACATACTTGTAGAAATTCCACTTCGGCGCACTGCTCTGGCTGGCCAGCTCCGCAAACAGCGGTATCGCATCCTTGCCCCGCACCGCCTGCGTCTTGGTCATGGTGAAGGTGACACCGTAGTTGGCATAGCAAACCTTGGCAGTCTTCTCACTGTCGGCGTCTTCCTGCTTGAAGTCATTGGACGGCACGCCGAGCATTTCCAGGCCTTGCTCGTGATATTCCTTGTACGTCGCCTCAAGCCCCTCGAACTGCGGGGCAAAACCGCAATAACTGGCAGTATTCACCACCACGAGCGGCTTGCCGGCAAAGCGCTCGCAGAGGTCGACCTGCCCCTTACCGCGCAATTCCGGCAGGCTGCCCTGCAACAACGCAGGGCAATCTGCAGCCCAGCTCGATGTGCTGGCAAGCAGGGCCAGCACCGGCACCGTCAACCAATGTGCACGCATGACTCGTCTCTCCTGCATCGCTACCTTTGAACTTGCAGGGTAGCGCCTAACAAACACCCATGCCCAGTTGCATCAACGCCATCCCTCCCTGATGCCAGCCCCACCACACCAGTGCCAGCACCAGCAGCACGGCAATAGCCAACAGCCCGCGGACCAGGTAACGGTTCATGCAGCCTGTGCCTGCAGGCGTGAAACCGGGCGTTCGCGCACCGGCCAGTTAAGGGCAGCGGCCAACAAGCTGAGCAGGATGGAAATCTGCCAGACCAGGTCGTAGCTACCGGTGCGGTCATACACCACCCCACCCAGCCAGCCCCCCAGGAACGCACCCAACTGATGGAACAGGAACACGATACCGCCCAGCATGGACAGGTTGCGCACCCCAAACACCGTGGCCACGGTGCCATTGGTCAACGGAACCGTGGACAACCACAGCAGCCCCATGGCAATGCCGAACAGGTAAGCACTGAACTCGCTCACCGGCGCCCACAGGAACAGCACGATCACCACCGCACGCAGCAGGTACAACCCGGTCAGCAGGCGCGGCTTGGACATGCGCCCGCCCAACCAGCCAGCAGTGAAGGTACCGACGATGTTGAACAGGCCGACCAGCGCCAGCACTGTCGTACCGGTGGCCGCAGCCAGGTGCTGGTCAACCAGGTAGGCCGGCAGGTGAACGCCAATGAATACGACCTGGAAGCCACAGACAAAAAAGCCCAGCGCCAGCAACCAGAAGCCTGAGTGCGTGCACGCCTCGCGCAGCGCCTGGCCCAGGGTCTGCTCGGCACCGTGACTGGGTAACGGGCGATCGCGCAGCAGGCCGACGAAAGGCACGATGAACGCCACCAAAAGGCCCAGTACCAGCAACGCTGCCGACCAGCCCAGCCACTGAATCAGGCCTTGGGTGCCCGGCAACATGGCGAACTGGCCGAATGACCCGGCGGCGCTGGCGATCCCCATGGCCATGCTGCGCTTTTCGGCCGGCACGGCACGCCCGACCACACCGAGAATGACCGAGAACGACGTGCCGGACAGGCCGATGCCGATCAGCAAGCCCGCACTCAGCGACAACGACCAGGGCGAATCAGCCAAGCCCATCAAGATCAAGCCGGCGGCATAGAGAATACCGCCGATGATGACCACCCGCGCCGCACCAAGCCGGTCGGCCAAGGCGCCAGCGAACGGCTGCGCCAGGCCCCAGATCAGGTTCTGCAGGGCAATGGCGAAGGCAAACACCCCACGCCCCCAGCCAAAATCAGCACTCATCGGTCCCAGAAACAGGCCAAAGCCGTGCCGTACGCCCAGAGACAGCGCCAGTATCAAGGCCGCCCCCACCAACACCCATCCGCTGGTTCGCCACACCGAAGTCATTGTCGTTATCTCCAGCACATCGCAAGGTTTTACGGGTATATACCCGCTTATAGTCGTTTCACTTCAGGCCAGTTGTTCCAGCAGTCGCACCAGTTCATCCCGCTGCCCCAACCCAAGCCGTTCAACCAGTTCTTTCTGGGCCTGCTCCCAGGCTGGGTGGGCAACGTGCAGCAGTTGCTTACCCGCCGCGGTCAACAGCACCACGCGGTTACGCTGGTCATCGCCCTCGCCCAGTGCTACCAGCCCATCCGCCTCCAGCACACGCAGGTTGCGGCCCAGGGTACTGCGCTCGAGCCCCATGGCTTCGGCCAGGGCTGTGATGCTGGGTCGGTCGAGCCGCTGCAGGTGCCGCAGCAGGGAAAACTGGGCGACATTGACCCCGAAGCCGGCTAGGGCTTCGTCGTAATGCCGGCTCACGCCGCGGGCGGCGCGACGCAGGTGGGTACAGATGCATTCACTGGTCAGCATGGATACGTGTATATACCCGCGTACTGAGTGTTGCAAGAAGTTTCACGAAAGAGTGAGAAGCGTCAGTCCGGGTTCAAGCGCCTGCGGATCGGCTCGAACTCAACCGTGGCCTTGCGCACCAAGGGGTCTGGCGCGCCCTGCTCGACCGCCTGCCAGTAGCGCCACGGCACCTTCGCCGTACCCAGTTCGTAGTCCATGCCATCCCAGTTGTCTTCACGGAAGCTATAGAACGCCCAGTGCAACCGGTTGCGATCAAGCACGACGAGTACATCTTCAAGGTACTGCCGACAACCCGGCAGCCTGCGCATGCAGCCAAACTCGCCCACCACCAGACGAGAAAGCGGCAGCCCCATGGCCTCGGCCCATGCCAGCGGCTGGCGCAAGTAGCCTTCAACTCGCCGCCCATCCCACAGCTGTGTCTGCCCGGCAAAAGATACGGGGCCTGGATAGGCGATGGGCTGTTTGCGCGCCATGTTCGGCGCACTGGTTGCGGCATAGGGCTCATACATGTGCACGCTATACAGCACTCGCGGGTCTTCCAGCGGCGCCGGCCAGTAGCCGAACGCGTCTGCGCCTGCATACCAGCCGGCATCGACCATGATCGGCGTATCAGCGTCTTCTTCGCGTATGGCCGCTATCAGTTGCCGGTACAGCAAGGGCAGATCGCGCGCACCGCCCTGTTCTTGCGCATACCACTGCTGCATCTGCCCGAGTTCGGCATGTTCAGCCAGGCCGCCCTGTTTCTCCGGTGCTGGCTCATTGATCAGGTTGTAGGCCGCGATGGCCGGATGACTTTTCAGTTCGCGCGCCATATCTCGCCAGAACGCCGCAGCCTGGGACCAGTAACGTTTGTCTTGCCACAGGCGATCATCGAACTGGCCCTGGTTGTTTTGCGACCAGCGCATACCCGGTAGCGAGAGTGGCGCGATGACCACCTTGAGCCCCGCCTGGTGCGCCCGGTCGAGGGTGGCACGCAGCACAGCCAGGTCGGCATCGGGCAGGCCTTCATAGGTATCGGCGCTGCCGAGGAGGAAATCACGTTTCACCGGTTGCCATTTGTCGTACGACAGCCGCACCCATGTGGCGCCGTACCCCCTCAGGGCATCGAAGTAGGCTTGATCGGGTGGCAGCCGGTTGAAGCTGTTGCCGCCGTGGCGTGGAGTGTCCCAGAACGCCATGAGGTCTGCAGCAGAGGCTGGGAGGGTGGACAGGACCAATAGACTGGCAAAGATCCAGTGACGCACGGGAAGCCTACCTGGTTGCTTGGGGAGGCTGAGGATACGCCGACAAGGAAGAGGCAGGCGCTTCCGGACCGTTTCTGGAAGTTACTGCCCCCTCCACACCTATGGCGTGCTGCGAAAGCACCGCAAAGCAGCCGCTAAAGGGCCGTCCAGATCAAGCGCTCAAAGCCCCAGCGCCAACCCGAGCACGACGGCCAGCTCCAGCAGCTCCAGCAACGCACCGGCGGTATCACCGGTGGTCCCGCCCAGGCGCCGGCACATCAGATGCCGCAACCAGGCAAACACCGCCAGCGCCAGCAGCACGCTCCATCCGCCCAAGAAGAGGCAGAACAGCAAGCAAGCCAGCAACACAAACCCCGCTGCGCGCCGGGGCAAATGTTCGGCCAACGCCTGGCCCAACCCGCCAGGTCGCACATAAGGTGTGCCAAGGAACAGGCCCAACATCGCCGCCCGCCCGATCAACGGCGCCAGCAGCAATTGCGCGCCGATGCCCTGCCCGACCAGCACCCACAATGCGCAAAACTTCAGCAACAACACCAAGACCAGGGTGACCACGGCAATCGGCCCGCTGCGCGGGTCTTTCATGATCCGCAAGGTGCGCTCACGGTCGCCGAAACCACCTAGCCAGGCGTCGGCACTGTCCGCCAGGCCATCCAGGTGCAAGGCACCACTGAGCAGTACCCAGAGTGTCAGCAGCAAAGCCGCGTGCAACGGCGACGGCGTGCCCTGAAGCAGATGACTGGCCAACCACAGCAGCAAGCCGAACAGCAACCCGACCAGCGGGTAGTACAGCAGCGAACGCCCTACCTCACGCGGTGCCGGCATGCCCGGCAGGCTCACCGGCAGGCTGCTGAGAAATTGCAGGGCAATCCAGAACGGCAACATCTCAGGGCACCTCGACCAGTTGCCCATCGCCACCTGGCACCAGCCGCATCAACGCGCCATGGCCAACCTCGACCTGCAGCAACTGCTCCCTGGGCAAGCCACGGGCACGGGCCAGTAACAGTCGCATGACGCCGCCATGAGTGACCAGCAGCACGCGCTTGCCGGCATGCTGAAGGCGCAAACGCTCGACAGCCGCCAGCACCCGTTCGGCAAACGCCTCGACCGGCTCGCCATTGGGCGGTGTGAAGGCGTAAGGGTCGGCCCAGAAACGGCCCAGTGCATCAGCCTGGTGCTCCATGATCTGCGCGGCACTTTGGCCCTCCCAATCACCGAAGTGCAGTTCCTGCAGGGCGGGCTCACGCTGCACAGGCAGGTTCAACTGCGCACCCAGCTCATCGGCAAAACGCCCACAACGTTGCAGCGGCGAGCTGACCAGCACCTGCCATGGGCCGCCGTCGGCTACCGCGCCACGCATCTGTGCCCAGCCCTTGTCGGTCAAGGCATCATCAAGGCTGCCACGCAGGCCGCCCTGTTCCGTTTCACCATGGCGCAACAAGTCGAGGATCATGCCGGGCGGTCCGCCACCGCGGCCTCGGCAAAGGTCGCCATCTGCCCATGCAGCGCACAGGCCAGGCGCAACAGCGGCACCGCCAAGGCAGCGCCACTGCCCTCACCCAGGCGCAAGCCCAAGGCCAGCAGGGGCTCGGCCTGCAGTGCAGCAAGCAAGGCCTTGTGCCCGGGTTCAGCGCCCTGATGAGCGAACAACAGCCAGGCCCGACACTGCGGGTTGAGGCGCACTGCCACGAGCGCAGCGACACTGCAGATAAAGCCATCCACCAGCACCGCGACACCCGCCTGCGCACAACCTATGTAGGCACCGACCAACGCCGCGATCTCGAAACCGCCAACACAGCCCAGTACCTGCAACGGGTCTTCAGCACGCAGGCCATGCAGGCGCAGCGCCCTCTCGATGACTTCAGCCTTGTGCTGTACCCCGGCGTTGTCCAGACCGGTGCCAGGGCCGCTCAGCTCCGACGCCGGACACCCCAGCAGAACACTGGCCAAGGCTGCGGCGGCTGTGGTGTTACCAATGCCCATCTCGCCACCGATGAACAGCTGTGCGCCCTGTTCGGCGCCGCGCTGGGCACTGTCGCGACCGGCCTGCAAGGCCGCTTGCAGCTGGTTTTCGGTCATCGCGGGTTGACGGGCAAAGTTGGCAGTACCGGTGCCCAGCCGCAGATGGCGCACGCCGGGCAGTTCCAGCTGCGCGTCAATGGTGCCCAGGTCGACCACGTCCAGGCTGGCCTGCAGCTGCCGCGCCAGCACACTGATCGCCGCGCCCCCGCCGACGAAGTTACATAGCATCTGCCCGGTTACCGCCTGCGGATAGGCCGAGATGCCCTCTTCGACCACGCCGTGGTCGCCGGCAAAAATGGTAATGGCAACCTGATCCAGCGTGGGTCGTTCAAGCCCCTGAAGGCCAGCCAGCTGAATCGCCAGCGCTTCAAGTTGGCCGAGCGAGCCTGCAGGTTTGGTCAGTTGCTGCTGACGGGCGCGGGCCTGGTCCATGGCGGCGTTGTCGAGGGGTTGGCAGGCGTCACGCCACCAGGCTTGGGTCATAGTGCAGGTCCTTTGAGGATTAAGGGCAGGCCGGCCACGGTCAGCACGACACGCTGACAGCGTTCGGCCACCGCCTGGTGCAGCCAGCCGGCCAGGTCGACATAGCGCCGGGTCAGCTCGCCCATGGGCACGACGCCCAGGCCGGTTTCGTTACTGACCAGGATAAGGGTGCCAGGTAACTGTTCCAGGCACGCCAGCAGGGCATCACGCTCCTCGGCCAGGCGCTGGTCATCTTCCAGCATCAACAAATTGGTCAGCCACAGGGTCAGGCAATCCACCAGCAGGCAGCGCCCTTCGGCCGCTTCGGCGCGCAGTACCGCGGCCAGGGCCAAGGGCTCTTCGATCAACCCCCAGTCATCCGGCCGGCGCTGACGATGCAGCAACACGCGTTCGTTCATTTCGCCATCCAGCGGCTGGCTGGTGGCGATGTAGGTCACCGGCAAGCCGCTGGCACTGGCCAACTGTTCGGCCAGGCGGCTTTTGCCAGACCGGGCGCCACCGAGAATCAGGTTACGCATGTCAGGCTACCCCACACAGTTGGCGCAACTGCGCGGTGTCCAGGTGCTTCTCCACCAGATCGGCCAAGCGCTCGATGTCGTGTTCGCGCAACGCTTCGTAGTCGATAACCTGCACATCCTCCAGCCCGGCCCAGCGCAATAGCGCGGCACACGACTGGCTGCCTTCGAACAGGCCATGCAGGTAGGTGGCGAGGATCTGGTCATCGGCACTGACAGCACCATCATGGCGGCCATCAGCCAGTTGGACAGCGGGTTGCGCCAGCGCAGGCCCCGTCGTAACGCCAGCATGAATTTCATAACCAGTTACCGTTGCCGCTTCAAGGCTCAGCGTGCCGGCCACATTGCGCAGTTGCTTCTCGGCTTCGAGCACCGTGGCATAGTCGAGCAGGCCGAGCCCCTGGCTAGAGCCTGCGGCCCCCTCCAGCCCCAGCGGGTCATGCACTTCCCGCCCCAGCATCTGCAGGCCACCGCAGATACCGATCAGCTTGCCACCATAGCGCAGGTGCCGCTCGATGGCCTTGTCCCAACCGCGCTCGCGCAGTTGTGCCAAGTCGCCCCGCACGCTCTTGGAGCCCGGCAAGATGATGAGGTCGGCAGCCGGAATCGGCTGGCCCGGGCCGATGAACTGCAAGTCCACCTGCGGGTGCAGGCGCAGCGGGTCGAAATCGGTGTGGTTACTGATACGCGGCAGCACTGGCACGATTACCTTGAGCACACGCGCGTGCTTGACGCCTTGACGCACATCGATACCGTCTTCGGCTTCCAGGTGCAGGTCAGTAACGTAAGGCAGGACGCCCAGTACCGGTTTGCCGGTGCGTTGTTCCAGCCAGTCCAACCCTGGCTGCAGCAGGGCGATATCGCCACGGAAGCGGTTGATGACAAAACCTTTGACCCGCGCCTGTTCAGTGGTCGACAGCAATTCCAGCGTGCCCACCAGATGGGCGAACACACCACCGCGGTTGATGTCGGCCACCAGGATCACCGGGCAGTCCACTGCTTCGGCAAAGCCCATGTTGGCGATATCGCCGGCACGCAGGTTGATCTCTGCCGGCGACCCCGCACCCTCGACCATGACCACCGGGTACGCGGCACTCAGGCGTTGGTGAGACGCCAGCACCGCTTGCATGGCCGTGGTTTTATAGTCGTGGTAGGCCACTGCATTCATGCTGGTGACCGCCCGACCGTGGATGATGACCTGGGCGCCGGTATCGCTGTTGGGCTTGAGCAGCACCGGGTTCATGTCGGTGTGCGGTTGTAGCCGGCAGGCCTGGGCCTGCACCGCCTGGGCACGGCCGATTTCCCCGCCATCAGCCGTCACCGCGCTGTTCAGCGCCATGTTCTGTGGCTTGAAGGGCGCCACAGCGACGCCCTGGCGCAACAGCCAGCGGCACAATGCGGTCACCAGTGTGCTCTTGCCTGCGTCGGAGGTGGTGCCTTGCACCATGAGGGTCGTCATGCCGTTTCCTTCTGATAAGCCGCCAGGGCCTGGGCCAGACGCTGTTCGTCCGCCGTGCAGGCAGGCAACCCCAGGCGCACGGCTGCCGGCTGTTCGAACAGCCGTACCAGGATGCCGCGCCGGGCGAGAAATTCATGCAGGCGTGCAGCGTGCTCGCTACGCACGTACTGGAACAAGTCGCAGCCACCACTAGGCGCCAGGCCGGCACTGCGCAACACGTGCGCCAGCCGCTGGCCGGCAGCCGCACAGCGTTCGGCCTGCGCGCGCTGGGCAGTTTGATCGGTCAGGCTGGCCTGGGCCAGCACCCGGGTCGGGCCGTTGACGGTCCAGGGGCCGAGCAGCTCGGCCAGGCGCAGCAACAAGCTGTGTTCGGCGGCAACGAAGCCCAGGCGCACGCCGGCCAAACCGAAGAACTTGCCAAACGAGCGCAGCACGATCAGCCCCGGGCGTTCGGCGCAGTCCACCACGCTGTCCGCCGGGGTGTTGTCCATGAATGCTTCGTCGACCAGCAGCCAGCCACCGCGGGCCGCCAGGCGAGCATGCCAAGCCAGCAGGCGTTCGCGCGACACCCGTTGGCCGGTTGGGTTGTTGGGGTTCACCAGCACCAGCACATCGAGGCCGTCGAGCGCAGCCTCAACTTGCGCCTCATCCAGGGCCAGCAGTTGGTGCCCCGCCCGTTGCCAGGCATAAGGGTGTTCGGCATAGCACGGCGTCAGCACGCCAACCCGGGCGGTTGTACGCAGCAGCGGCAAGGCCTGGATAGCGGCCTGGGAGCCGGCTACCGGCAGCAACTGGCGGGCGCCGTAATACGCACGCGCGGCGTCCTCCAGGCCATCCTCGGTTTCTGGCAGGCGGGCCCAGGCGTCGACGGGAATCGGCGGGACAGGAAATGGCCAGGGCGCAATGCCGCTGGACAGGTCGAGCCACTGCTCACGGGCAATACCGTATTGCTGCACCGCGCGTAACAGGCGGCCACCATGTTCAAGCATTGATATAGGCCCCCAGGCAAATCATCAGCAGCCACAGCCACACGCCGCGCTGCACCAGTTGCCAGCCGCGCTCGATGGCATCGGCATCGGCCACTGGCCCCTCGCCCAGGCGCGGCCGCTCATGCAGTTCGCCGTGGTACACCGCCGGGCCACCAAGCTCGACGCCCAGCGCGCCGGCGCCGGCAGCCATCACCGGCCCGGCGTTGGGGCTGTCCCACAGCGGGCCCTGTTTGCGCCAGCAGGCCAGGGCCAGACGGGTTTTGCCCAACAGGGCATAAGTCAGGGCTACCAGCCTTGCAGGTATATAGTTGAGCACATCGTCGATGCGCGCCGCGCACCAGCCAAAGCGCTCGAAACGTTCGTTACGGTAGCCCCACATGGCATCCAGCGTGTTGCTCAGGCGGTACAGCACCACACCGGGCGCACCGGCCACCACAAACCAGAACAACGCGGCGAACACTGCATCGCTGCCGTTCTCCAGCACCGACTCGGTCGCCGCTCGGGCCACTGCTGGCTCGTCCAGTTCGCGCGTTTCGCGGCTGACCAGGTAGCCAACGCGGCGCCGCGCCTCCACCAGGTCGCCCTGGCGCAAGGCGTTGGCCACCGGCAGCACATGCTCGCCCAGGCTGCGCAGCCCCACAGCGCAGTAAAGCGCCAGCACGTCAACCAGCCAGCCAATATACGGCAGCCACGAAAGGACCAGCGCCATCAGGGTTAGCGGCACCACCGCCAGAAACCACGCGCTCACGCCGTGGCTGCGCCAGCCGCGCCCACCCGCATTCAGGCGGCGCTCCAGGTTGCCGGCCATGTTGCCGAACGCCACCAAGGGGTGGCGCCGCTGTGGTTCGCCCAACAAAGCGTCCAGGGCCACCCCGGCCACGGTCAGCAAGGCCACGCTCATTGACGCTCTCCCCATTGGTTTTCGTAAAGCATTTCACTCAGAGGCCGCTCTTCGGCCCAGCTTTCCTGCACCAACATCGGCACCGGATAGAACGCGGCGACCGGCCCAAGGCACAGTACCGCCACCGGCTTGGCCCCGGCGGGCATGCCCAGCAGCGCGGCCAACGCCTGCGGGTCGAACAGCGATACCCAGCCCATGCCCAGCCCTTCGCCACGCGCGGCCAGCCACAGGTTCTGGATGGCACAGGCCAGCGAGGCCAGGTCCATCTCCGGCAGGGTGCGGCGGCCGAAGATGTGTGGCTCGCGGTTGTCCATCAAGGCCGCCACCAGCAGCTCGGCACAATCGTTTATGCCCTCCACCTTCAATTTCATGAAGGCATCGGATCGCTCGCCCAACGCCTCGGCCGTGCGTACCCGCTCCGCCTCCACCAGGGCCTGGATGCGCCCGCGCAGGTCACGCTGGGTGATGCGGATAAAGCGCCACGGCTGCATAAGCCCGACACTGGGCGCCTGATGCGCGGCGGCCAGCAAGCGGCCAAGCAGTTCGGGCGCCACCTGGCCACCCGCAAAATGGCGCATGTCGCGGCGCTCGCCGATGGCCCGGTAAATGGCGGCGCGCTCGGCGTCGCTATAGGCGTGATCATTCATGGTCGCAACAGCGCCGCCGCCGCATCCGGGCAGGAAGGGAAATAGAAGTGCACGTAAGAGGCCGTCAGCCGGCCCAGACGATAAACCGCCTCGTTGCCACGCCCGCCGTTGGGGCTCAGGCCCCGGGCAATCGGTTCCAGCGCAGTGCTGGTCAGCGAATGGTGATAGGTGTGACCGCGCAAGGTCCCCTCCGGCAGCTCCACCGCCTGCAGCGCCAGGGCGGCCAGGCGCTTCTGCATGGTCGCCTCACCCGGCAGCAGGCCGAGCAGTTCGGCACGTTCACCGGCCACGTCAGTCAGGGCATCAAGCAGGTAAAGCATGCCGCCGCACTCGGCCAGCAATGGCTTGCCCTGCGCGTGGTGGGCACGGATCGCCTCGCACATCGGTGCGTTGGCGGCCAGCGCATGGTGATGCAGCTCAGGATAACCACCCGGCAGATACAGGCTGTCTACCGCCGGCAGTTCGTGGTCGTGCAGCGGCGAGAAGAACACCAGCTGGGCACCCTGGTTGCGCAACAGGTCGAGGTTAGCGCCATACGTGAAGGCGAACGCCTCGTCCCGCGCCACGCCAATGCGCACACCGGCCAGCGAGGCCACGCAGGCTTGCGGTTCAGGCTCGGCAAAGCTGACTGGCGGCGGCAACGCCGCATCGCAACTGGCGCCCAGCGCTTCGGCGGCGGCGTCCAGGCGGGTGTCCAGGTCATTCAACTCGCTGGCCTGCACCAGGCCCAGGTGGCGGCTGGGCAGTTCGATGCCGCGTTCGCGGGACAAGCCGCCATACCAGCGCAAGCCCTCGGTCAGGCTGCCTTCGAGCAGTTGCGCATGACGCAGGCTGCCTACCCGATTGGCCAGCACGCCGGCGAACGGCAGATCGGCCTGGTACCGCGCCAGGCCCAGGGCCAGGGCACCGAAGGTCTGGGCCATGGCTGTGCCATCGATCACCGCCAGCACCGGCACGCCAAAGTGGCGCGCCAGGTCGGCGCTTGACGGGGTGCCGTCGAACAGCCCCATCACCCCTTCGATGAGGATCAGGTCAGCCTCGCCAGCAGCTTCCCACAGCAGACGACGGCTTTCTTCGGCACCGATCATCCACAGGTCCAGCTGATACACCGGCGCGCCACTGGCCCGCTCGAGAATCATCGGGTCAAGAAAGTCTGGCCCGCATTTGAACACCCGCACCTTGCGCCCGAGGTTGCGGTGCAGGCGGGCCAGCGCAGCAGTGACGGTAGTCTTGCCCTGGCCTGAGGCGGGTGCCGCGATCAACACGGCGGGGCAGTGGCGCGATCGACTCACAGTTCGACGCCCTTCTGTGCGCGGATACCGGCCTGGAAGGCGTGCTTGAGCATGCCCATTTCGGTCACGGTGTCGGCCAGTTCGATCATCTCAGGCTTCGCAGCGCGGCCAGTGACAATCACATGCTGCATGGGCGGGCGGGCCTGAATGTCGGACAGTACCTGGTCCAGGTCGAGGTAGCCATGTTTGAGGGCGATGTTGAGCTCGTCCAGCACCACGAACTGTACACCTGGGTCCTGCAGCAACTGGCGCGACACCGCCCAGGCGGCTTGCGCAGCGGCGATGTCACGCTGGCGGTCCTGGGTTTCCCAGGTAAAGCCCTCGCCCATCACGTGGTAGCGCACCTGTTCAGGGAAGCGACGGAAGAACAGCTCCTCGCCGGTGCTGTTGCGGCCCTTGATGAACTGCACCACACCGCATTGCATGCCGTGGCCCAAGGCGCGCGCGAGCATGCCGAAGGCCGAACTGCTCTTGCCCTTGCCATTGCCGGTCAGCACCAGCAGCAGGCCGCATTCGTTAGGGGAATTGGCGATGCGTTCGTCGATGACCGCCTTCTTGCGCTGCATGCGCGCCAGGTGGCGTTCGTCGCGTTCGGTGGAATCGCTCATCAGGGTTCTCCGCTGGCTGGCACCACGGCAATGCGCGGCGACAGGTAATAGGCAGGCAAACGGAGAACGCGCAGAGGCCATGGCTGGGCGCCACGGTGCACCGCGCATCACCCTCCGTGATGCCGTTGGCAGTATCAGGCCGGTCTCCGGGCTTGTGAGTGGGCCTTGGCCCTGGCCTGCGCGCCTTCCCGGATGCTGGCATCCAGTGGCCCTGCGCGGCCTTTTACTCATCCACCGTTGCGGGGGCAGCGCCGGAATCGCGCCATGCTGGCGCCCACCGGCTTCCCAGTTTCACCCTGCCCAGTCGGGGCTGGCAGGGCACCTGAAACACGCCGCGAAGGTTAGAGGGTTGCACCGGGAGCGTCAATCGAAGCGGGAGGTCTGGCGGGTGAGCAAAACACCTTGAATCCAGGCAGCCGGTATCGGCCCCGAGCTAGAGGGGCCGCTAAACAGGCATGGATATCAAGGGTTCTGTGCCAGATGCCCTTGCGGAATCACCCGCTTGGCCTGCAGGTAGGCCTTGGCCCAGTAGCTGTTCGACAGGTAGTCCAGGCGCACGGTGCCACCGGTGGAAGGTGCATGCACGAAGCGCCCGTCCCCGACATAGATGCCGGCATGGCTGACCTGCGAGCCGCCACTGGTGGCGAAGAACACCAGGTCACCAGACTGCAGCGAACTGACATCCACCGTCGGTGCGCGCATGACAATCATCTCTCGCGTCGAGCGCGGCAGGCTGATGCCAGCAGCATCACGGTACACATACTTGATCAGGCCGCTGCAGTCGAAGCCGGAGTCCGGCGTATTGCCCCCCCAACGATAGGGCGTGCCAACCAGACCAATGGCGCGGATCAGTACGTCATCGGCAATCGGTGAAGGACTGGGCTGGCTATAGGTAACCTGCGGCTGTACCACAGGGGCCGGCGCAGGCGCACGGCTGGAGCATGCAGCCAGCAAGGCTGCCAAGGAGAAAAATGCGAAGCGCGCCATCTTTACCATGGCCAGAACATCCTGTCTGAGACCGCTGCGCTGCAGCCGAAAAGAGTTGAGAATTTAGATTAGACGCTTTCTGTAAATGCGCACGGCGGCGAGCTTTTTTTAAAGCATCACCGCCGCGGCAGGGTACATCATTTTGATATCAGTTGCGCGCGATGTTGGTCGGCGCCATGGCCAAGGCTCGCTTGGCTTCAATGAAAGTCTTGCTCCAGTAACGATCACCGAGGCTGTCGATGCGCACACCACCACTGCGGCGGCTGCTGGAGTGGATGAACTGGTTGTCACCCAGGTAGATCCCGGCATGGCTTACCCGGCCACGGCCATTGGTGCTGAAGAACAGCAGGTCACCTGGCTTGAGCTTGTTGCGGGCCACTTTCGGGGCATCGACGTTGATCATTTCACGCGTGGAGCGCGGCAGCGTCATGCCCGCCTCTTCGCGGAACAGGTAACCGATGAAGCCACTGCAGTCGAAGCCGGACTTTTCCGAGGTACCACCGAAGCGGTAGCGGGTGCCGATCAACGACATGCCGCGCTCGAGAATGCTGTCAGCCAGAACCGGCAATTGGTAAGGCTTGCTGCCGGAGAAAGACGCCAGGTCATCTTCGGTGGCCAGCTCTTCCGGCTCGCCGAACACCGACGAAGAAGAGGCTTTGGCGTTGATTGCCGATTGTGCAGTGATCGGCGTGTGATCCTGGGGCTGGGATACCGGGCCTTGGGCCGCGCAGCCAAAAAGCAGGGTCACGAGTGCGAGTGGCACGAGGGGTGCGAAGCGCTTCAGCATGGGCACGACCGTGTCTGTAATCCTTTAGAAGGGTGAAACTATGCCCTCTATCATGGCCATTTGCAAATTTTATCGAAAAAGATGTGACTTTTTTGTTTTACCGCTCTGGCCCAAGGTTTTCAGGGGGTTACCAGCCGAGGGTTTCCTTGAGAAACGGAATGGTGAGCTTGCGTTGAGCCTGCAGCGACGCCTGATCGAGGCGCTCGAGCAAGTCGAACAACGCGCTCATGCTCCGCGCGCCGCGGGTGAGGATGAAATGGCCGACTTCGTCGGTCAGGTGCAGGCCACGGCGCGAAGCTCGCAGCTGCAAGGCGCGCAGCTTGTCTTCGTCGGACAGGCCGCGCATCTGGAACACCAGGGCCAGGGTCAACCGCGACTTCAGGTCCGGCAGCTTGATCGGCAGCTCACGCGGTGATGCCGAGGCAGCCAGCAGCAAGCGTCGGCCGCTGTCGCGCAGGCGGTTGAACAGGTGGAACATGGCCTCTTCCCAATCCGCCTTGCCGGCGATCACATGCAGATCGTCGATGCACACCAGTTCGTACTGGGCCAGGTAGTCGAGCAGTTCGACGCCACGATCGAGCAATTGCGCCAGCGGCAGGTAGACAGCAGGCTCGCCACGTTGCTGGAAGCGATGGGTAGCGGCCTGCAGCAGGTGGGAACGGCCAACACCCTGCTTGCCCCACAGGTAGATAAGGCTCTCGGTCCAGCCGGCGTCGGCTTCGCATAGCCGCTCGACGTAACCCAATGCCGCAGCATTGGCGCCCGGATAGTAGTTGATGAAGGTGGCGTCATCGCGCAGGCGCACACCCAGGGGCAACTGGATCGGTGGTTTCATGCTCGCGGGCGGTCGACGGGACCGCTGGGGGCCTTTGGTGAACAATCTGCAAAGTCTATACCCGCAACGCGGGGCGCACAATCTCGACTGCAGATAGGGCAAGCAAAATCAACAAGTTGCGCTGCACAAGCGAACGACGGATGCAGGACAAACCGTGCCCAGCGCCCGCGAGATCGGGCGCCGCGAGGCGGCGCTCAATTTCGCGGGCGCGAAACAGCTCAAGACGAAACACGGGGTGTTCAAAGCTCCGGGTCGATGTTCCCGGCGTACATATCCGACTCCTTGTACAGGGCATGCACATGCCGCAGCAGCACCATGATCACCGCCGCCACCGGCAGCGCCAGCAGCACACCGGTGAAGCCGAACAGTTCACCCCCGGCGAGGATGGCAAAGATCACTGCAACCGGGTGCAGGCCGATGCGATCGCCCACCAGCAGAGGGGTCAGCACCATACCCTCCAGCGCCTGCCCAACCATGAACACCGCAACGATGCCCAGCATCGGATACAGGTCGCCACCGAACTGGAACAGGCCGGCCACCAGCGCGGCACCAATGCCAATGATGAAGCCCATGTACGGCACGATGGCCGCAAGGCCTGCAAGCATGCCGATCAGCAGACCGAGTTCAAGCCCCACCAGCATCAGGCCGGCTGAATAGATGACGCCCAGGGCCAGCATCACCATCAGTTGCCCGCGCACGAATGCCCCCAGCACTTCATGGCATTCACCTGCCAGGCCCATCACTTGCGGCTCGCGCTGGCGCGGCAGCAGGCCGCGCAGCTTGCCCATCATCAAGTCCCAATCGCGCAGTAGATAGAAGCCCACTACCGGAATCAGCACCATGTTGGCCAACCAGCCCACCAACGCCAGGCTGGAGGCGGTGGCCTGGGACAGCAGCATGCCGACGATATCGGTGGTCTGCCCCATGTGCGCGCCGATGGCGGCCTTGATCTTGTCGAACTTCCAGAAACCATCGGCCAGGCCAAGGCGGCCCTGTACCCACGGCAGCGCGACATGCTCAAGCCAGTCGAGCATCTGCGGCGCCAACTCGTACAGGCGCACCAACTGCTTGGCCAGCATCGGCACAAGCACCAGCAACAACGCCAACAGCAACAGGGTGAACAGGCCGAACACCACCACCACACCCCAGGTACGCGAAAGCCCCAGGCGCTCGAGACGATCGACCAGCGGGTCGGCCAGGTAGGCCAGCATGATGCCGACCAGGAACGGCGTAAGAATATTGTGCAGGCTATAAAGCAGCACAGCGATCAGCAGTGCAGCGCCCAGCCAGATCCAGCGACGCATGTCAGTCACGGTAAGCGCCCCTTACCAGCGAAAACGCAAGCCGTCGAACGGCTTGGGGGCTGGCTGCGCAGGCGCGGGCTGCCCAGCTGCGGCGTCCACTGCCGGTGCTGGCATGGCCGGCACCGCCGGTGCCTGCTCGACCGGCACTTCCTGCAGCTTGGCCAGGCCAAGCTGGGCACGCAGCTGTTCACGATTACCCGTAACCCCGTAGGTCAGGGTAGTGCCTTCAGCCGCCTGCAAGCGTGGGCCATAGGGCTCCAGCACGCGAGCCAGCTCGGCATAGCGCTGCAGGTTCATGCCCTGCACTTGCACCTGCAATTGGCTGCTGGCACCCGGCCGGGTAACGTAGCGCGGCGCCAGGCGGCTGCTTACCGCCATCATCACCGCGTCAGCCAAGGCGGCCTGGTCGGCGCCCTCGGCAGTGCCCTGCTCACGCTGGTCGCCCAGCCACAGCTGCCACTTGCCCTGCCACTTGCCGTCGGCTTCCTGGGCATGTACCGCCAGCAAAGCATCGGCGCCGTAGCGCTCGGAAGCGTCGCGCAACGGCGCCGGATCGTTGCCTTCGATCTGCTTGGCATTGGCGACCAGTTGCTCCTGCAAGTCGGCCAGCGGCAAGCGCAACGGCAGACCACGGTGCTGGGCGGCGCGGCGCAGGGGTTGGGCACTGGCCTGGCCATCACCGACCAGGCTGCTGCCCTCAATGGTGTCGTTCAACCACCACCCCAGTATCGAGGGCCGGTTACTGCCCCACAAAGCCAGGCCAGCCTTGCGCAAAGCCCGCTCGGTGCTACCTGGGTCGAACTCGACCACTACTGACTCGGGCGGGCCGGCTTCACTGCCCACCTGGTTGATGATTTGCTGTGGGTCCTTGCGCAGCTCGGCCAATGCAGGGCTCTGCACGGCCTTTGGGTCACCGGTCAGACGCTGCACCAACGTGTCCAGGGCTTTGACTGTGGCTGCGGTACGGGCTTCGGCACCCGGCCCGGTGACCGGCTCGCGCACCTGATAAAGG
Source organism: Pseudomonas sp. FW305-E2 (assembly GCF_058782925.1). NCBI lineage: Bacteria > Pseudomonadati > Pseudomonadota > Gammaproteobacteria > Pseudomonadales > Pseudomonadaceae > Pseudomonas > Pseudomonas sp. FW305-E2. Next base: position 68,861 of record NZ_JBYSYE010000021.1, read on the forward strand.
CCGGAGACATTTTCAGCCAGGGCCGTGGCCGAGATCAGGGCCAGGCAACCAGCTGCCAGAATATTGAACAAACGCATGGAGGATTCCTGTCCAGTCGAGCTTCAAGCCGTAAGCTTCAAGCTGCAAGAAAAAGCAGGCCGAGCGCCAGGCTGCATCGTCGTGCAGCCGCAAGCTCGTTGCTTGCAGCTTATACACATGCAACCGCATCAACCACCCTCCCGCTTTTTTCAACAATTACCGCCCTGCCCGTCGGCCTGAGGATGGCCGCTGCCCGGCAACCCTGATAAAATCGCGCGCCTTCACAGACCACTGACGTTTCAGACCGCCGCCGCTTATCAGCCGGCCTTGGCCGTCATGGTCGTTTTTAAGAATCCCTCCCTCCTAAAGGCCTGGATCAATGAGCAAGCAACCCTCCCTGAGCTACAAGGACGCCGGTGTAGACATCGACGCCGGCGAAGCACTGGTCGAACGCATCAAGGGCGTGGCAAAACGCACCGCACGCCCTGAAGTCATGGGTGGCCTGGGCGGCTTCGGCGCCCTCTGCGAGATCCCGGCCGGCTACAAACAGCCGGTGCTGGTCTCCGGCACCGACGGCGTCGGCACCAAGCTACGCCTGGCGCTGAACCTGAACAAGCACGACAGCATCGGCCAGGACCTGGTCGCCATGTGCGTCAACGACTTGGTCGTGTGCGGCGCCGAGCCGCTGTTCTTCCTCGACTACTACGCCACTGGCAAGCTGAACGTTGACGTGGCCGCCACCGTGGTCACCGGCATCGGTGCCGGTTGCGAACTGGCCGGCTGCTCGCTGGTCGGTGGTGAAACCGCCGAAATGCCTGGCATGTACGAAGGCGAAGACTACGACCTGGCCGGTTTCTGCGTAGGCGTGGTGGAAAAGGCCGAAATCATCGACGGCTCCAAGGTTGCCACCGGTGATGCGCTGATCGCCCTGCCGTCCTCGGGCCCGCACTCCAACGGCTACTCGCTGATCCGCAAGATCCTCGAAGTGTCGGCTACCGATATCGAGAACACCCAGCTGGACGGCAAGCCGCTGACCGACCTGCTGATGGCGCCGACCCGCATCTACGTCAAACCGCTGCTGCAGCTGATCAAAAACACCGGCGCCGTCAAGGCCATGGCCCACATCACCGGCGGCGGCCTGCTGGACAACATCCCGCGCGTACTGCCGAAAAACGCCCAGGCCGTGGTTGACGTGGCCAGCTGGCAGCGCCCGGCGGTGTTCGACTTCCTGCAGGAAAAGGGCAACGTCGACGAGCACGAAATGCACCGCGTACTGAACTGCGGCGTGGGCATGGTCATCTGCGTGGCCCAGGACCAGGTCGAAGCCGCCCTGAACGAACTGCGCGCCGCCGGTGAGCAACCGTGGGTCATCGGCCACATCGCCGAAGCCGCCGAAGGCGCTGCCCAGGTCGAGCTGCAGAACCTCAAGGCACACTGATGCCGAGCAAGACCTGCAATGTAGTGGTACTGCTGTCGGGCTCCGGCAGCAACCTGCAAGCCCTGATCGACAGCTGCCAAGGGCAGGACAGCCCGGTGCGTATCCGCGCGGTGGTTTCCAACCGCGCCGATGCCTACGGCCTGCAACGTGCCGCAGCGGCCGGCATCGACAGCGTCGTGCTCGACCACACCCAGTTCGACGGCCGTGAAGCCTTCGATGCCGCGCTGATGGCGCGCATCGACGGCTTTGCCCCGGACCTGGTCGTGCTGGCCGGTTTCATGCGCATCCTCAGTGGCGGCTTCGTGCGCCACTATCAGGGCCGCCTGCTCAACATCCACCCGTCGCTGCTGCCCAAGTACAAGGGCCTGCATACGCATCGCCGGGCATTGGAAGCTGGCGACGCCGAGCATGGCTGCAGCGTACACTTCGTGACTGAGGAACTCGATGGCGGCCCACTGGTCGTACAGGCTGTGGTACCGGTGGCGTCTGATGACACCGTCGAAAGCCTGGCACAGCGGGTACACCATCAGGAACACCTGATCTACCCACTGGCAGTGCGCTGGTTCGCTGAAGGGCGCTTGCGTCTTGGCGAACAGGGTGCATTACTGGACGGCCAGCCACTGGCGGCCAGCGGTCACTTGATTCGATCCTAGGAGAATTTATGCGTCGCGCCCTGCTCTTGGCTCTCGCCGTGCTCGCCCTGCCCCTCCAGGCAGCTGATCTGAAGCCCTTCTCGGCCAGCTACACCGCCGACTGGAAGCAACTGCCCATGAGCGGCACCGCCGAGCGCAGCCTGGTCAAAAATGCCAACGGTACCTGGGACCTTAACTTCAAGGCTTCCATGATGATCGCCAGCTTGACCGAGCAAAGCACCCTGCGCCTGGACAACGACACCCTGCTGCCACAGAAGTACCACTTCGAGCGTGGCGGCCTGGGCAAGGCCAAGAAGGTCGACCTGAACTTCGACTGGAGCACCAAGAAGATCACCGGCAGCGACCGTGGCGATGCCGTCAGCCTGCCACTGAACCGCGGCGTACTGGACAAGTCCTCCTACCAGTTGGCCCTGCAGCACGACGTGGCCGCAGGCAAGAAGAGCATGACCTACCAGGTGGTGGACGGCGACGAGATCGACACCTACGACTTCCGCGTACTGGGCACCGAAAAGGTCACCACCAAGACCGGCCAGGTCGATGCCGTGAAGGTCGAGCGCGTGCGCGATCCAAGCCAGAGCAAGCGCATCACCGAGCTGTGGTTCGCCAAGAACTGGGACTACCTGCTGGTGCAACTGCGCCAGGTGGAGACCGATGGTAAGGAGTACGTGATCGTGCTGCAGGATGGCACGGTCGATGGCAAGCCGGTGAAGGGCAACTGATCGCACACTGCCTGCAACACCTGAAGCCCCGCCCAGTGCGGGGCTTTTCTTTGCTGCGAAAAAGCCCACCCAGGCAGCATCCCTTTGAGCTTCATGAAACTTGTTTCATGCCTGTTTTACTTACTTAGTCTGCTAACAAACTCTATAAAGAAGACGTGCGACACACTGTCGCAGCCATCTTGAAGAAGTGGAGTTTACCGATGACTGTCCAAGTAACCGAACGCGACGAATCGAGAATGTCCCACGAAGGCCTGGCCGCTGGCGTGCGGATCTGGGATGTGTACCAACAAGGTCAACTGGTGGGCATGTTCCATAACGAACACGAAGCACACCAATACCGCGTTGAGCTTGAAGACCTGGAAAACCAGCGCGCCACGCAATGACCCTGGCCATTGCGGCGAACCCCTGACTCACCAGGGCTGAGTGAGCAACCCCACAATACTGCGGCATTACCGGAGCATTGTGGGGTTGCCATGTCAGGGCCTACACCGCCCCGAAACGCACCTCTACTGACAGGCTGCCCAGGTTATCGCTCAGGCCAGCCCCGTAACGCCCGTCCAGGTCGTCATTGATGCACAACTGCAGCTCACCTTGCTGGCCACGCGGCAATTGCACCTGGTTGCCGACCAGGAACGGCGCACCGCTGTTGCCGATACGCCCGATCAACGCCCCTTCCGGTTGACCAGGCAAGGCATAGCCGGGCTTGGCGATCAACCTTGGGTTGCCCGCCGCGCCAACCATGCCGGTGGCCGGGTTCGCCGTCCACTGCCCGCCCGTGCATACCGCCAACTGCCAGCTCTGCCCATTGACCTGCATGCCCGTGCCCTGCCATGCCTGGTTGGCCTGCACCTGCACAGTGCGCTTGAGCAGGTCGCTGGCCACCACGTCGGCGGCCTGGAACGTCAACGCGGTAATGGTCAAGGTCGGGTTGGCGGTGCCGGTAGTGGGGAACACGCCGTCGCCGACCAGGAACAGGTTGGGGTGGTCCCAACTGCGCTGGTCCTTGTCCACCACCGACGTGGTGCGGTCCGAGCCCATGCGGTAGGTGCCCATCAGGTGGCCAGCGCCGTAGAACGGGTAGTTCTGGCCGTCGTACTCAAACACCGTTTGCGAGCCGGGCTCAAGCTTAGGGTTCAGGTCGGTCAGCTCGGTCGCGCCCATCAGTTCGGTGATGATGTGCGTGGCGGCCAGGCGCGCCTGCTTGAAACCCTCCTTGGTGTAGTCGGACAGTTCGTAGGTAATCTGCGGCCGAGGCAGGCCCAAGCCGTCGGTGAACTCCGTGCTCCTCTCCACCCGGCACAGCGCATTATCGGGGTCTTTCTCCACCTGCTCGATCAAGAAGCCCAGACGGAACTGGCGGGTCAGCACGCTGTTGAGCTGCTGCACCAGCGCCTGGCCGGACAACGCCAGCTTGTTGGGGTTAGCGCCGCCGTGGTTGGTGCCGTCGATGAAATCGCAGACCGAGGTGTAGGGGTCATTCACCGACCAGTTCCAGCCCTCGTTGCCGATTTCGATACGCCAGGCGGCACGCTGGCTGCGGAACGGGCCATCGCGCATGTCCTCAATCCCCGAGGTGGACAACGGCCCCCGGAACGGGAACAGCGGCTTGCCTTCAGGCATCAGGCCCCAGGCCAGGTACACCGGGTGGTCAGCCAACGCCTGGCCGACCTGGCCGCTGCTGTTGGCGACCCCTTTAGGGCTGTTCGGGCCGATGGAGTTGAGCAGCAACTTCGGCGTTTCGATCGCGTGGGCGGCGATCACGTAGCGTTTGCCCTGGGCCGTGCCGTTCTGGCGCGTACCGTTGTTCTGGTACTGGATGAAATCGATGCCCGTGACCCCATTGGCATCGACCTGCACCTGGCTCGCCACGGTCTGGTAGAGGATGCGCACGTTGCCGGTATCCAGTGCCTTGGCCATGGTCACGGTGGCGTCGTACTTGGCCTGGATCGGGCAGATCGGCGTGCAGCTGGTGTTGCCAGCACACACCCGACGGCCGTTATCATTCTGCGAGTTGCGCCCGGCCGGGGTCTGCCGGACGTTGAGGGTGACACCTGGGTACGGCTTGCCGTCGGGCCCCTTCTCCGGGCTCTGGTACACGGTGCCCGTGACGTGCTTGCCCAGGCCTTGGTCGACCAGCGACGGCGGGATGCCATGCATGCTGTATTTGTAGCCCTGCGGGAAGGTCACGCCCAGGTAGGTCTGCGAGGCGACATCGGCGGACACGCCCATCTCTTCCTCGGCGCGGCAGTAGGCAGTCTGCAGGTCGTCGTAACTGATCGGCCAGTCGACCCCGACGTTGTACGCAGTGCGCATGCGAAAGTCGTTGGGCAACAGGCGCAGGGCCGTGCCCATCCAGTGCCACATGGTGCCGCCGCCTACCCGCTCGTAGGTGCTGGCGAACAGGTGCGGCCCCTTCTGCACCAGGTAGCTTTTCTGCGCCTTGTTCGGGTCTTGGCTACCCGCGGTGATCAGGTCCTGGATGGTCGCCCGTGGCGCGAACTGCGTGGCCGGAGTCTGCTCGCTCTGCTCAGGTGGGTACGGCGACTCGGGCGCCTTGAGCACCGCGGTGTAGAAGCGCTCCAGGTACTCGCTGCGATTGGGCGGAATGGCCGGGCCCGATTCGAGCACCAGCACTTTCAACCCGGCCAGGCCCAACTGGTAGGCCATGACACTGCCGGCCATGCCGGCGCCCACTACGATCACATCGGCAGTTTCGATGTTCTGGGTTTGTACATTGCTCATGGCTGCTGCCCTTCCTTGGCGTCGACACCGGTGAATTGCTTGAGGGTCGGTGGCTGCTCACCCCAGTATCCGAAGTGGAACTGGCTGTAGCCCATGGGGTGAGATTGGGCGATCTTCCATGCCCAGCTCTCCTTGTAGGCCTGGTCGGAGACCACCCGCGTGTCACCCGTGCGGGCGTTGCCCAGGTCGTAGGGTTGGTACCAACTGCCGAGCAGCCACAGCTTCATGATCGAGCGGGCGCCCTGGGCGATTTGCGGGTTCGCGTTAGCGAGCACGGCACTGGCGATTTGCGCGGGCGGCTGGCTCTGGATGCTGGCGTACAGCTCCAGCAGGCTGCTGAACGCCTCAAGGCCCATGCCTTGCTGGGCGGTGGCGAAGAACACCGGCGGCAGGTTGATCGGGTCGACGGAAGGCGCCAGCAGCTTGGCCGACAGGCCAGTGAGTACGGCGGACAAGCCGATGAAGTTTTGCAGGTTCTGGTCGCTCATGGCATCACTCCTTGGCGCCGGTGGATTGGGCACGTTCAAGCAGGAAAGTGAAATCGGCGAAGCTGGTGCGTGGCGACTGGGTCACGCGGGTGGTCGCGTTGTTGTGGCACTCCATGCAGCTGGACGAGGCCTGCGGGGTGGTGCCCTGGTTGTAGGTCTCCAGGGTGGCGTTGGCCAGGAAGTTCGGCGCAGGCGTACCTAGCGGGTTGGTCGGCGACGGCACCTGGCAGTCATCGGCCGGGTCGGTGGGCCACTGGGTGCTGATCAGGTGGTAGTTGGCCCACACCGTGCCCTTGAGCGCGCCTTGCCACTGCGCGTTGAGCTGTTGGGTGGCGGCGGTGATGGGAATGTCACGCACGATCTGCGAGGGGATGGCCTTCTTCGACGGGTCCCACGGTTGCGCGGGTGGCTCGTTCACCGGGCGGTTGCTGGCCTGGGCGTCGTAGAACAGGTAGGGCCCTTTGCGCTCGTTCATTGGCGTGGTCTTTTCCGGCACGTTGCGCACGTGCTCGAACGTCGACCATACCCACTGCGGTGCGCCCTCGGTCTTGTGCACGATGTGCAGGCCTACCAGCCCGACCTTCTGCGCATTGCACGATTCGGGGATCACCGCCCCCTTGTTCGGGTCGGCGTTGCCGGGGGTGTAGACCAGCGCGTCGACGGCGTGGAACTCCTGCGGGTTGTCGCTGCCATCGAGCACTTTCCAGGCCGACTTGACCATGATCGCGCCGACCTGCTGGGCCTTTTGCGAACCGCAGGCGAAAGCGATGCGGTTGTCGGCCTTGCTCAGGAACGCTTGCTGGCCTTCCTTGCTGTACAGGCCATTGTTGACGATGTCATCGAACATTGGCTGGTTGACCATGATCGCGTTGCGCGTGTAGGTGCCGCTTTGGTCGACCAGCGGGCCAGTCTTGAATGGCTGGATGAACTCATCGAGCACGCCGGCGACCTTGCCCATCTGTTGCAGCACCGGCAGGTCACCCTTGCCTTGGCAGGCCGCGGGCACTGGCGCCTGCTGGTCCCAGGCGACGGGCTTCTGCCCCTTGGGCAGGAAGATCTCGTAGCTTTCTTTCCACGATTCCCACACCGTCTTGCCGGGCGCGCCGATCTTCGCCGAGGTGTTGGCACTGCCGTCGGCGTTGGCGGGCCAGTTCAGGGCGACGAAGGTTTGCCACGACAGCACGTCGAAATCGTGTTGCAGGTTGTCCAGGGTGAAGGGGGGATTGGCGGTGACATCGAAGGGAATCGCAGGTGACAGCACCGGCGGGCTGGCCGCATCGGCCATGGCGAACGCACTGGTGAAGCTCGCACCCAGGCACGCCAACCGTTTCAGGGTTATTTTCATTGTCGTCTCCTCAGCAGATAAAGCGTCGGGACGACGAGGCGTAGTGGCCCTTCCTGGACCGAATGTTCAGCGCTATCCCTGACGCTAAGCTGGAGGCTAGCCGTTGTGCCGGAACCCTAAGAAATGTCCGACGAACGGAGGGAACCAAGACGATAGTGCAAGTGACTAACCGCGCCGGTTCAGTGAGCGGCGAACCCTTTCGGGTCAAAAGGCCAGCGCCCTCTTGAGAACGCGCGTGTCACGATGGCCGCGGGAGCGACCGTGTGCAGCGAAAGGGCCGCAGAGCGACCCTGCGATCTTGAATGAACCGCATTAACGCCAAGGCGAGGTTTTCGTGCTTACCACATCAGATCATCAGGGATCTTGTAAGCCGCGTACGGGTCGTCTTCGTCCGTTTCCTCGACATGGCTGTTGAGCAGCAGAATACGGCCAGGGTCGCGCTCCTGGATCTTCAAGGCGGCCTCACGGGGGATAACCTCGTAACCACCGGCATGGGCTACCACGGCCAGCGCGCCGTTGCTCAGCTTGGTGCGCATCAGGGCGTTGACGGCAATGCGCTTGACCTTCTTGTCGTCGACGAAGTTGTAGTAATCCTCGGTGCTCAGTTTGGGCAGGCGAGTGGCCTCGATCAGTTGCTTGACCTGCGCGGCACGGGCCTTCTGCTCGGCCTTTTCCTGCTGCTGGCGGTTCAGTTCCTGGTCACGCCGGGCTTTTTCAGCCATGGCTTCCTTGGCCATGCGCTGCTGGCTGTCGTCGACTTCGACCTGGCCTTTGTGCTCCATGCGCTTCTGTTTCTTTTCAGCTTTGTTGGTCTGCGAGACCTGTTTCTGGTTGACCAGACCGGCTTTGAGCAATTGGTCGCGAAGGGAAAGGCTCATGAATATTCACTCACTTATGCAACAGCTCAGCCGCAGCTGGGCAGGTTCTTTTCCTGACGTTTGGCTTCCCCCCAAAGGGCATCCAGCTCGTCAAGGTCACAATCTTCAATGGGGCGGCCACTGTCGCGCAATGCCTGTTCGATAAAACGGAAACGTCGTTCGAACTTGCGATTGGCGCGGCGCAGCGCATGCTCTGGGTCTTGCTTGAGGTGACGGGCCAGGTTGACCGCAGCAAACAGCAAGTCGCCGACTTCATCTTCCAGCGCATCGGCGTCGCCGTCGGCCATGGCCTGCAGCACTTCATCCAGCTCTTCGCGGACCTTGTCCAGCACCGGCAACGCCGCCGGCCAGTCGAAACCGACCGTGGCCGCACGTTTTTGCAGTTTGGCTGCCCGCGACAGCGCCGGCAAGGTTGCCGGCACGTCATCAAGCAGCGACAGCTGTTCGGGCTGGCTCTTCTCCGCGCGCTCTTCGGCCTTGATTTCTTCCCAGCGCGACTTGACCTGGGCTTCGCTCAGGCTGGGCGTGTCCACCGGCGCGTACAGCTCGCCAGTGGGGAATACGTGCGGGTGGCGGCGGATGAGTTTGCGGGTGATGCTGTCAACCACGCCATCGAACTCGAAACGCCCTTCTTCGCGGGCCAGCTGGCTGTAGTAGACCACCTGGAACAGCAAGTCGCCCAGCTCGCCTTGCAAGTGCTCGAAATCGCCGCGCTCAATGGTGTCAGCGACCTCGTAGGCCTCTTCGATAGTGTGTGGGACGATGCTGGCGTAGTTCTGCTTCAGGTCCCACGGGCAGCCGTACTGCGGGTCGCGCAGGCGGGCCATGAGATGCAGCAGGTCGTCAAGGGTGTAGGTCATACAGGCAGGTCCTTCGGTGGTGGCTTCTTCGCGGGCTTGCCCGCTCCCACAGGTACGGTGCAGATTTCGAAACCTGCATCCATCCTGTGGGAGCGGGCAAGCCCGCGAAGCTGGCGCCCCGGTCTCAAGGGGTACGATTACGCCGCGTCTCGATGATGTTCGGCAACTGCGAGATCCGCCCCAGCAGGCGCCCCAGCGCGTCCAGGCCTGGAATCTCGATGGTCAGCGACATCAGCGCGGTGTTGTCTTCCTTGTTCGAACGGGTATTCACCGCCAGCACGTTGATCTTCTCGTTCAGCAGCACCTGAGACACATCGCGCAGCAGGCCCGGGCGGTCGTAGGCACGGATGACGATGTCGACCGGGTAGGTCTGCACCGGGATCGGCCCCCAGCTCACCTGGATCATGCGCTCTGGCTCCTTGCCTGCCAGCTGCAATACCGAGGCGCAGTCCTGGCGATGAATGCTCACGCCCCGGCCCTGGGTGATGTAACCGACAATGGCATCGCCCGGTAGCGGCTGGCAGCAGCCGGCCATCTGTGTCAGCAGGTTGCCGACACCCTGGATCTGAATGTCGCCACGCTTGCCGGTACGCGGCCCGGTAGGCTTGCGCGGCACCAGCTCGATCTGCTCGATACGCTCAGGCTCCAGCAACTGCTGGGCAGCGTTGACCAGATGAGCCAGGCGCAGGTCGCCAGCACCGAGCGAGGCAAACATGTCCTCGGCGGTCTTGACGTTGGTCTTCTCGGCCAGGCGCTCGAAATCAACCTGCGGCAGGCCCAGACGACTGAGCTCGCGCTCAAGCAAGGTCTTGCCGGCAGCAACGTTCTGGTCGCGGGCCTGCAATTTGAACCAGTGGACGATCTTGGCCCGCGCCCGTGAGGTGGTCACGTAGCCCAGGTTGGAGTTCAACCAGTCACGGCTAGGGTTGCCGTGCTTGCTGGTGATGATCTCCACCTGCTCGCCAGTCTGCAGGCTGTAGTTCAGCGGCACGATACGGCCGTTGATCTTCGCGCCGCGGCAGTTGTGGCCGATCTCGGTGTGCACGCGGTAGGCAAAGTCCAGTGGCGTGGCGCCTTTGGGCAGGTCGATGGCGTGGCCGTCGGGGGTGAACACATAAACCCGGTCAGGCTCGATGTCGACCCGCAACTGCTCGGCCAGGCCACCGATGTCGCCCAGCTCTTCGTGCCATTCCAGCACCTGGCGCAACCAGGAAATCTTTTCTTCGTAGTGGTTGGAGCTGGGCTTGACGTCGGTGCCCTTGTAGCGCCAGTGGGCGCATACCCCAAGTTCGGCCTCTTCGTGCATGCCGTGGGTGCGGATCTGCACCTCCAGCACCTTGCCCTCGGGGCCGATTACCGCAGTGTGCAACGAGCGGTAGCCGTTCTCCTTGGGGTTGGCGATGTAGTCGTCGAACTCCTTGGGAATATGCCGCCACAAGGTGTGCACGATGCCCAGCGCGGTGTAGCAGTCGCGGATTTCCGGCACCAGCACGCGCACCGCACGCACGTCGTAGATCTGGCTGAACTCCAGGCCTTTGCGCTGCATCTTGCGCCAGATCGAATAGATATGTTTCGCCCGACCGCTGATGTCGGCATTTACGCCAGTGGCGAGCAACTCGTTCTGCAACTGGTTCATCACGTCGCTGATGAAGCGCTCGCGATCCAGCCGCCGCTCATGCAACAGCTTGGCGATCTGCTTGTACTGGTCGGGCTCCAGGTAGCGGAAGGACAGGTCTTCCAGCTCCCACTTGATGTGACCGATACCCAGGCGGTGCGCGAGCGGCGCGTAGATGTCGAACACTTCACGCGCGACACGCAGGCGTTTCTCGTCATCGGCGGACTTGACCGCGCGGATTGCGCACGTGCGTTCGGCCAGCTTGATCAGCGCCACGCGCACGTCGTCAACCATGGCCACCAGCATCTTGCGCAGGTTCTCGACCTGCGCCTGCGAGCCCAGCACCAGCGACTGTCGTGGGCTGAGGCTGGCACTGATGGCGGCCATGCGCAGCACGCCGTCGATCAGCTTGGACACCACCGGGCCAAAACGCTGGCTGACCTCGGCGAGGGTGACCTTGCCCTCGCGCACCGAGCGGTAGATGACCGCAGCCACCAGAGAGTCCTGGTCGAGCTTGAGGTCAGCAAGAATTTCGGCGATTTCCAGGCCTGCCTGGAAGCTGGACGTACCATCCGCCCAGGAATGCTTGGCCGGGTTGCCCTTTTTCTCTACCTCAAGAGCAAACTCGCAGGCTTCTTTCAGCGCTGCGCGATCCAGTGCCGAATCGACGCTTACCACATGGTCCAACCATGCTTCGAGATTGATACTGCCGTCGGTGTTGACCGGCTGGTGCACTCTCACCTGTACCATCTTTGTTTTACCTTTCCATGCAGCACACCATACGGGTGTGCTGGCGATCACCGTGCGGCCGCCATTCCGTGGCAACCGCACCAAGGGGCCAGTCAGCTAGCCCGCTTCGAATAACGCCATGGCCTCGACATGCGCCGTCTGAGGAAACATGTCGAGAATCCCGGCCCTTTTTAACCGGTACCCCTGGCCGACCAGCACTTGGGCGTCTCTCGCCAGCGTGGCCGGGTTGCACGATACGTAGACCAGCCTGCTGGCCTTGAGGCGGGCGATGCCTTGCACCACCTCGAAAGCACCGTCGCGCGGTGGATCCAAGAGTACCGCAGAAAAGCCCTCGGCGGCCCATCCGGTGCCTGCCAAAGGCTGCGATAAATCGGCCTGAAAAAACCGTGCGTTATGCACATTGTTGTTCCGGGCATTGGCCGCGGCCCGATCGACCATGGCCTGTACACCTTCCACTGCCACCACCTCACGCGCCTGGCGGGCCAGCGGCAGGGCAAAGTTGCCCAGACCGCAGAACAAGTCCAGCACACGCTCGTCGGCTTGTGGCGCGAGCCAGGCCAAAGCCTGCTCGATCATCGCCGTATTGACCTGGGCATTCACCTGCACGAAATCGCCCGGGCGCCAGGCCAGCTCCAGCTGCCAAGGTGCCAGGGCGAAGCCCAACTGCGCCGCTGGGTCCACGGGCGCCGGCTCACCTTCGCCTTGCAGCCATAGCTGGGCGTTGGCCTGCTCGCAGAACGCTTGCAACCTGGCCTGGTCCTCGGCCGGCAACGGCGCGACGTGGCGCACCAGAACCGCCTCGGCGGTGCCACTGAACAGCTCTACATGGCCCAGCGCCTGCGGCTTGCTCAACGAACGCAGCACCGTCGGCAAGTGGCGCAAAATGGACTGCAAGGGTTGTACCAGCACTGCACAATCGTCGATGGCAATGATGTCCTGGCTGGCTTCGGCGCGGAAACCCACCTCCAGCTGACGCGCCTTGACGTCCCAGCGCACGGCCACACGGGCGCGGCGCCGGTAGCCGAATTCCGGCCCGCTCAGGGGGGCAGCCCACGCCTCGGGTTGCACGCCGGCCACCCGCTGCAACTGCTCGGCGAGGGTGCGCTGCTTCAGCGCCAGTTGCGCTTCGTGCGGCAGGTGCTGCAGGTTGCAGCCACCGCAGCGGTCGTAGTAGCGACATGGCGCCTCACGGCGCTCGGGCGCCGCCTGCAGCAACCGCTCCAGGCGTGCCTCGACCACTTTGCCACGGGCGTTGAGCACCCGCGCCTCCACGGCCTCACCGGCCAAGGCGCCACTGACGAACCAGGTACGCCCGTCGAGGAAGGCAATGCCACGGCCGTCACCGGCCAGGCGCTCGATGTCCAGGCGCTGCTTCTTGCCCACTGGGACCTGGGGGGTGCGATTGCCGCCGGCCGGCTGGAAGCGCAGGCCGCTGTTGCTTTTTTTCTTGGACATTTAGCGTGGATCAAACAGGCCAGTGGACAGATAACGGTCGCCGCGGTCGCAAATGATCGCAACCATGACCGCATTTTCCACTTCGCGGGACAGGCGCAACATGGCCGCAACCGCACCACCAGAAGACACGCCGCAGAAAATGCCCTCTTCACGCGCAAGGCGACGGGTGGTGTCCTCGGCTTCCTGCTGCGACATGTCGACCACGCGGTCGACGCGGGTGGCATCGAAGATTTTCGGCAGGTATTCCTCGGGCCAGCGGCGAATGCCCGGAATAGCCGAGCCCTCCATCGGTTGCAGGCCGATGATCTGCACCGCGGGGTTCTGTTCCTTGAGGTACTGCGAGCAGCCCATGATGGTACCGGTGGTCCCCATGGAGCTGACGAAATGGGTAATGGTGCCCTGGGTCTGCTGCCAGATCTCCGGGCCGGTGCTGTTGTAGTGGGCGATCGGGTTGTCGCCGTTGGCGAACTGGTCGAGCACCAGGCCACGGCCTTCGGCCTGCAGCTTCTCGGCCAGGTCACGGGCGCCTTCCATCCCCTCCTCCTTGGTCACCAGGATCAGCTCGGCGCCATAGGCCGTCATGGCGGCCTTGCGCTCGGCGGTGGAGTTGTCGGGCATGATCAGGATCATCTTGTAGCCCTTGATCGCCGCCGCCATCGCCAGGGCGATGCCCGTGTTGCCGGAGGTGGCTTCGATCAGGGTATCGCCTGGCTTGATCTGGCCGCGCAGTTCGGCGCGAGCGATCATCGACAGTGCCGGGCGGTCTTTCACCGAGCCGGCAGGATTGTTACCTTCGAGCTTGAGCAGGAGGGTATTGCTGGTTTCGCCAGCGATGCGCTGCAGGCGAACCAGTGGCGTATTGCCGACGCAATCGGCGATGGTTGGGTACTGCACGGTCATGGCGTATTTCGCAATCCGGACGGCGGGGGTGCCTATCATACCGGCAAACCCTTCGCGGCCATATCACGCAATCTGTAGTGCATATAGCTACAAGCTATAACGGTGCGGCATATGCTGGCCTCTTCGCGGGTAAACCCGCTCCTACAGGGATTCGCTAGCCTGCAGGAGCGGGTTTACCC